>CAMLLF010000128.1 GCA_946480705.1 uncultured Lysobacteraceae bacterium
GCCACCGCCATCACGTCGTCGACGATGCGCTTGAGCCGCTCGACGTTGTCCTCGCTCATCGCCGGGTCGACCTTGCGGATCACCGCCGCGCGCTCGTCGAGATCGGGCAGCGGCACTTCGATCGCGGCGACGCGCGGGTTCGCGACGAGCTTGACGTTGAGTTCGGCCAGCGATTCGCTGAGCAGAAACACGACGTTGTCCTTGGTTTCGAGTTCGGGACTCATCGACCAGCGGTGCAGGCGGATCGCCGCCATGCGGTCGACGTGCGAGAGGAAGTTCTCCTCGCCCGGCGGCGCGATGCTGCCGGCGTAGCTGACGATCAGCGCGGCGCTGTGACGCAGCAGGATCTCGTGCTCGATGTCGGCGAGCGCCTCTTCCGGCGGCTTGTTCGGCCGCACGGGTTCCGTGCCCAGCGTGCTCGTGCGCTTGGCATAGCGCACGCCGGCCGACGGGTCGTAGACGATGATCGTGTCCTTGTTGTCCTTGAGCAGCACCTCGCTCAGGAAATCGACGAGCGAATAGAACGTGTCCGCGTAGAGGATCTCGTCGAACACGTTGTGATGCAGGACGAACATCGACGCTTCGCCGCCGATGTATTTGCGCCGGACCGTTTCGGCCCAGCGCGGCAGGGGAACTGCAGGGGGTCGCGCCGCGGCCATGAGGTCTCCTTACATCTGCTTGCCGGCGGCGGCCTGCGCCGCGCGCTGGCGCTTGAGTTCATCGAGCTGCGCGCGCGCAGTGATCGAACCCGACTGCTGGCGCAGCTTGTCCAGGCGCACGTCGAGATCGGAGTCGCGCAGTTCCTTGCCGAGGTTCGCTTCGGAGATCGTGTTCTTGATGTGGTCGCGCACCTTGTCGAGCGCCTGTACGTCGGCTTCCACCGACAGGCCGTCGAGCTGCGACTGGATCTGGATGCGTGCCTGCGCGCTCTGCATCTTCGCGAGCATGCGGTCGCGCTCGCCCTTGAGCTTGTCGATCTCGCTCTTGACCGACAGCAGCGCGTTCTTCGCGTCGTCGGCGTCGACCTTGGCCTGCTCGGCTTCGGTCGCGAGACCGGCGAGTTCGGCTTCGACCGCGCTCTTCTTCTGCAGCAGCACGAGTGCGAGATCGTCCTGGTTCGTCGCGAGCGCGGCTTCGAGATCGCGCGCCACGGCGTCGAGCGCCTTGCGCTCGGCGTCGACGCGATGGTCGATCTCGTCGCGGCGGCGGATGATCGCGGCGGTCGCGGTCTTCAGCTTCGTGTATTTCGAGATCAGGCTGTTGATCGCGTTTTCGTAGGCGATTTCCGGATGCTTCTTTTCGACGTCGGCGATCCACAGCGATACGAAACCGCGCCAGAGGTTGCCGAGTCGGTCGAAGAAATTGATGCTGGCCATGATGCGCGGGTCTCCGTTGCGAGTGCTTGGCGATGAAGGTGGACGCCGCCGCTGCCGGCGGCGATGGATCAGTCGGTGTTGACGCGTTCGAAGAAGTGGCGATGGTCCTGCGCGAACGCAAGAAACCCCTGGATCAACTGCTGCTTGAGCGGACCGTGATCGACTTCGGGCGTGAAGCGCAGCGCGAGACGCGCGCCCTGCGTCGCCCATTCGAAATGATCGGCTTCCGCGCCGCCGCCGTGGCCCGAGTGGATCGCGATCCAGTGATAGGCGACATGCTCCTGGCCGGCGATCGACACGCGCTTCATCAGGAGCTGCTGGGTCAGTTCCGGCGCGGCGTAGCGCAGGGTCTCGTCGATGATCGAGAACTCGCGGTCGGCGAGCAGCTCCGAACCCAGGTGATAGCCGATCGCGCGGAAGATCGCCGGCAGGTCGTCGGCGCTGCCGACGCCGTAGCCCTGCGCGACGCGCGTGTTGAGTTCCTGCAGCCAGGCCGGCTCGGCGAGCAGCGCGTTGACGCGGTCGCGCTCGGCGAGCGCCGGCACGCGCGGCGCCTCGATCTCGAGCAGGCCCTTGAGCGTGGCCTGCGCGAGGCAGCGGTGCGTGTCGCGATGCACGGATTCGTGATCGTCGAACTCGTCGCGCGCCGCGTCGAAGAAGAAGCTGCCGACATAGACGCTGCGATCGGCCAGCGCCTCGATCGGCTCGTCGCGGTCGAGGAACAGACGGCGCGAGCGCCCGATCTTGCCGGCGAGCGCGGCGACGCCCGAGCCGAACAGACCGTTCCAGCTCGTGTAGCGGCCGAGGAAACGCAGCCGATGCAGCGGATCGCCGAGTGCCGCGCTGATGGCTTCGTGCACCATGCGTTCGTGCGCGCTGAAGTTGACGAGCGTTTCGAGCTCGCCGCGGCTGATCTTGTGGACGTTCACGACTTCACTCCCTGGCGCGCGGCGCCGATCGCGCGCGCGGCGGCCGGCTGGACGATGCTCTGGATTTCGGCGCCGTAGCTCGATTCGAGTTCTTCTTCCAACCGGAGACGTTCTATCGCTTCGGTCAGGCGCGAGCCGCCTTCGGCGGCCGACGAATTGGTGATGATGGCCTGATAGATCTCTTCGACCGCGTCGGGCAGCGACAGCAGTGCAGCTTCGACGGCGGCCTTGCGGCTCGCGAGCCGGCGATGACGCAGCAGCAGTTCCTCGAGATCGCCCTTGGCCTTGCGCAGGCTGCGCGAATCCTCGGCGCCTTTCTCGATGCGCTGGGTCACGTCGGCGATGCGCCGCTCGATGTCGCGCTCGTTGACCGAGTCCTGGCGTTCGTCCATGGACAGTTCGGCGAGCCACAGCCCGAGGTAGTCGATCGCGGTGTCCTCGATGCGTTCGATCTCGCGCTCGCCGAGCGCGCTGCGCCGGTGGCTGCCCATCTCGCGCAGGCTGCGCACGCGTTCCTGCAGGTTGCGGTAGATCTCCCAGCGCGCATCGTGCTCGGTGCAGCGCCGCGCGATCTCGCCGCGCAGATGCATCGCGGCGGCTTCGCGCCGCTTGAGCTTGAGCTTGCGGTCGACCTTCGCGCGGAATGTCGAGGATGCCGGAATGAACATCGAAGCGATCGCCTCGCCCGCGGCGAACGCGAGCAGCGGCAGGATCGCGCCGGGCGCGCCGTAGGGAATCGACAGGAAGGTACTGCCCGCGAGCGTGGCCAGGAACAGGTTGATGTTGAGCGGCGCCGTCAGCATCGCCCAGAGATAGGACGGCTGTTCGTGTTCGGTGCCGCGGTTCCAGGCGGGGTCCATCGTCACGGGAATTTCCTCTTACACCGACACGCGCAGGCTCGCTCGGCCCGCGCTCGCGGCATGGAGCTGCGCGAGTATGCGTTCTTCCATGCGCACGGCTTCGGTCGAGCGCTGCCAGGTCACCGACCGCGGCCGCGGCTCGAGTATCGCGAAATCGTCGGCGATCTTCGCCGGCTGCGTCGACAGCACGATGACGCGGTCGCCGAGCGCCAGCGCCTCGGTCACGTCGTGGGTCACGAACACGACGAGGCATGGATTCTGTTCGTAGATCTGCACGAGGAGCTGCTGCATCTCGCCGCGCGTCTGCGCGTCGAGCGCGCCGAAGGGTTCGTCCATCAGAAGAATCCGCGGCCGCAGCACGAGCGCGCGGGCCAGCGCGACGCGCTGGTTCTGGCCGCCCGAGAGCTGCGACGGCAGGTGCCTGCGATGGCCCGACAGACCGACCGCGGCCAGCGTTTCGTCGACGCGCTTGCGCGCCTCGGCATCGCCGATACGCGAGCGCCAGTGCTTGAGGCGGAACGGAAACGCGACGTTTTCCTCGACCGTGAGATCGGGCCGGTTCGCATAGCGCTGGAACACCATGACCGCGTCGTCATGCGCCTCGACGCAGGGCTTGCCGTCGATGAGCACCGTGCCCGAGGTCGGCGTCTGCACGCCGATCGGCCGCACGCCGCCCATCATGTGCAGGATCGTCGACTTGCCGCAGCCGGAGGGGCCCAGCAGCATGTTGATGCCGGGCTGCAGCGTCATGCTGATGCCGTCGACGACGCGCAGCACGCCGTTGCCGTCCTTGTGCGGGTATTCCTGGACGATGTCCTTGAGTTCGATGCTGACCGGATTCGCGGCGGCGCTCACAGCTTGGTCTCCCACGGATACATCTTGGCCTTGAGATAGCGCATGAGCTGGTAGCTCAGCAGGGCGAACGCGATGATGACGATGATGCCGGCGAACACCTGGTCCATGGCGGAGAAGCGGCGTGCGTTCTGGATCAGCTGGCCCAGCCCTTCGCGCGCGTTCACGTATTCGGCGACGGTGATGTAGGTCCACATGACCGACACGCCGACGATGACCGCATCGGCGATGCGCGGCATCGCGAGCGGCAGCACGGCGTGGCGGACCGCTTCGAACGGCGTCGCGCCGAGGTCGCGCGCCGAGATCCAGTAGGCCTGCGGCACGGCACGCACGGCGTCGCGGACCATCGGGATCAGATACACGACGGCGCCGACGAACAGGAACAGCACCTTCATCCATTCGCCGATGCCGAACCACATGACCATGATCGGCAGCAGCGCGACGACGGGTGCGGAACGGAACGGATCGACGAGCGGCGACAGCGCCGCGTTCACCTTCGGCGACGCGCCCATGACCACGCCGATCGGAATGCCGATCGCCACGACGAGCGCGCCGGCGGCGAGCACGCGGCCGACCGACCACATCGTCGCGGTCAGCAGCAGGCTGCGGCCGTTCTCGCCGTCCCAGGCGAGATAGCCGAACGCCTTGGCGACCTGCCACGGCGCGGGCAGCTTGTTCGGACCGACGAGGCCGGTCGCGCTGATCACGGCCCAGAGCACGAGCACCGCGACGACCGCGCCGATGCCCAATGTCCGCGTGGTCTGTGCGCTCAGCGGCGCGTAGGGGTTCCAGCTTGTCGATTCGGCCATGTGGTTACCTTGCCTTGATGGGCTGCTCGGCGGGGAACCCATCCCCCCCATGCCTCCGCCCGTTGGGCGTCAAGTCGATCGGAACCTGCGGTTCCGAACGATCGTCTTTCACCCCTTGAAGGGGAGGATTTTCCGCTTTTCTATTTTGTGTTCGGAATCGCTGTGATCGCGGGAACATGCCCTCCCCTTCCAGGGGAGGGCATGGGCGGGGACGGGTTTCCGCTTCGCCCCACCGTCATCGCATGAATCTCAGCGCCGCAGCACCGCGGCGCGCGTCGTGCGGTTCATCGCGCGGCAGTCCTCGAGGCTCAGGTTTTCGGTCTGCGGCGCGGACTCGTTGCACAACGGCTTGTCGGGACCGTTGCCGGTCACGACGAAACGCGCGCGGTCGAATTCCCACTGCGACACGAGATAGTCCACGACGGCCTGTGCACGCGCCCGCGAGATGCGCATGTTGGCCTCGCGCGAACCGGTCGAGTCGCTGTTGCCCGAGATGTCGAAGTACGCCGAGCCGTTGTTCTCGATGAACGGCACCATTTCGTCGTCGATGGTCTTCTGCGAACGCTTGGTCAGTTCCGCCGAGCCGCTGGCGAAGCTGACGATGACGGGCTTGGTCACGGTCGGCTCCTGCTTGGCGACCTGCTGGCGCTCCTGCTCGGTGAACGTGAACTCCGGCTTGGCTGCGGCCTGCTGCGCGGCCTGGCTCTTGGCGAGCAGGCTGCGGAGGTAGCGCAGGTCGACCGAATCCTGCGGCGCGATGACCGGCGAATTCGGGTTGGCGAGGGCGCCGGCCTTGCGGTAGATGCCGTCGAAGCGGCGGTACACGCGGTCGTAGTGGTTCGTGCCGCCGACGAGGCCGAAGATGCGCGCGTTGTCTTCGAGACCGGTCCAGACGAGATTGTCGAACAGGCCTTTCACGAAGCCGCGGCCTTGGTCCTTGGCCAGCAGCGCGAAGAATTCCTCGGTGCGCACGAGCGCGTCGACGGCGTCGTCGGGCGCCTTGCGCGCGGCGTCGACGCCGGCCATCCAGCCCGCGACGAAGCCCTGGAACGCGTTCTCGTTGGCCGGATCGGACAGCGCGCGGTTGTCGCAGACGATGACGTCGTAGATCAGGTTCGTCGCAGTCTTCGTCGAATAGACGACGTGCGCGCCCGGAATGTTCTTGAGCGCGAGCGAGAGATCCGGATCCCAGAGCGCGGCCGCGTCGACGTTGCCGCTCTCGAGCGCCGCACGTACGCCGGCCGTGCCTTCTTCGGCATTGATGTAGACGTAGCGCACCGACTGCTTCTTGCGCGCGGTCAGGCTCGAGTTCTCGATCGCGTCGATGGTCATGCCGTCGGACGGCGTGAACTGCAGCAGCGCGATGCTGTGGTCGGCGAGATCTTCGACGCGCGTGATCTGCGGATTGCGCGCGATGATCGCGTCGCCGCCCTGGGTGTTGTCGACGGCCATGATCGCGCGGCCGTCGAGGCCGGCATTGCGCAGGTTCGGCTGCTCCTGCGCCCAGAAGTCCGACGTGCGCCACGCGCAGTGCGCGGTCTTGGATTCGAAGATCGTCGACAGCGTCGGGATGTCGTCCTGGATCACGAACTCGACGTTGACGCCGTTCTGCGCGAACAGCGATCCGGCCTGCGTCTTGAGTGCCTTGCCGTTGGCGAGCAGGGCCGGCGCGTAGCCATGGAAGCTCACGATGCTGACCTTCAGCGGATTGCCGGCGCTGCCGAGCGCGCCGCCCGCGGCCGGTGCCGCCGGTTTGGTCGATGCCGCCGGTGTCGAGGCCGGCGCGTCCGGCGTCTTCGTCGCGGCCGTCGTCGGCGCGCCGGGCGTGGCGGGCGCAGGGGTCTGGCCGGCCTTGCCCTGGACGATTTCCTTGAGGCCCAGGTGCCAGGCGGCGGCGGCGGTGCCGCCGAGGATGATGAGTGTTACCAGACCTTTGGCGAGCGGGGTCATTCTGGCCATGGCGGCTCCGTATACAGGGTGTGGATCAGGTCGTCGGCGCGGACGGCGCCGTGCCGAACGTCGCGGCGAGGCGCTTGAGACGATCGGCTTCGGCATCGAGCCGCGCGACTTCGCGCAGACAGGCTTCCTTGGTCGCGCGCGCCGCGTTCTCGAACGCGGACTTTTCTTCGGTTGCGCGCGCTACTTCGCGCTCGAGCAGGGCTTCGAGGTCGGCGATCTGCTTGCGGATGCCGCCGACGGCGTCCTGCTGGCGCTGATCGCGTTCAGCAATGTCGTTGCGCGCTTTTTCGAGCGCTGCGCGCGCCTGCGCTTCGAGCTGGCTGCGCGCCTGGCCGAGCGCGCGCGTCTTGCGCTCGGCATCGAGCAGCGCGTCGTCGACGGTCCAGGCATCGTCGGCCGCATCGAGCGCGCGTACCGCGGCGATGCGCGCGGTCGGATCGAGCGCGGCCAAGCCGTCGAGAATCTTGAGCAGTTTTTCGGCCGTGAATGCCGACGGCGGCACCGATTGTTCGCCGTAGATGGCCTCGAACGGGCGCTGCTCGGCAATCGGTCCTTCCGGCACGGCCGTGACGGGCGCCGGCTCGGCCGCGACGGGTTCCGGCGCGTGGTCCATGACGACCTGGGGCGTGGGTTCGGGCTCCGCGGGCGCGTCGGTCGCTATGGGCTGGGCGTTTTCGTCGAGTTCGACGAGGCCCGCCTTCTGCAAAGCACGCATGAATCGGCTCAACGCAATCTCCCCATTGCTGGCGCATTCACGGCGGGAGTGTAGGCGATTCGATGCGACCAATGCGTGCCGGTCGCGTTGCAGCCTTGCCTCCCGCGGCAGAAATGGGGCGGGCGCACGAGCGCCGCAAGGGTGACGAATGGGACAGCGGCGCGCTTGCACCGGCGCGCCCGGCTGCGCGAATCTCCCCGGGGCGCGCGATCCGCGCGCACCCGGAGTCGACCGTGCCACGTCTGATCGCGCTGCTTCTGATGGCCCTCGCCGCGCCGACCGCGTCCGCCGGCGACGCCAGACCCGATCTCGCGCGGATCCGCGGCAAGATCCAGTTCGTCACGAACTTTCCCGACTACAAGGTCAAGATCGTCGAGAGCTTCGCCGACCTGCACGTGAAGGTCGTCGAGAGTTTTCCCGACGATGCGGGCGAGTGGCAGATGGTCGAGAGCTTTCCGGACTACAAGATCCAGATCGTCGAAAGCTTTCCCGACTTCACGATTCGCTATGTCGAAAGTTTCCCGGGCGTCCGGTAGTCGGTCTGCTCATTCCAGACCGTCGGCGAACAGCCTGTCGCAGGATTCGGCCTGCGCCGGATCGACGAGCACATTGACCGCGACGTCGTCGGCAAGCGCGGCAAGATCCTGGTTGAACAGCGCCCACCGCGACCCCGTGTAGTACGCGCCGAGTTCGTGGGGATTGAGCACGCCGCCGGCGGTCGATGCCGAGAACTGGATCATCGCGCAGCGGTTGCCGTTGAGCAGCGGATGATCGAGCGTCGTCACGTGGTCTGACCGGTTCGCCGGACTGACGTGGTGCACGTACGCGTTCGGACTCGTCTCCTGCCAGTACAGCGAATAGCTCGCGTTCTGGGGGAAATCGGCTGCGTCCGTGTTGTACAGATGCCAGCCGTTGAAATAGAGCAGCGCGACCGGATGCGCATTCAGCGCACCGAATGTGGTCGTGACCGAGCGGTTCAGCGTGAACAGCCAGAACAGCCGCGGATTCATGTGCAGGTTCGACGGCAGGCTGTCCAGCGACGCCGTCGCAGTCGTCGTGCTTGTCGCGGTATCGCGAAACGGCAGGCCGTGGCGAAACGGGACGAACACGTTGAACGCCGCGTCGGGCGGCAGCGCGGTGCCGTCCTGGTTGAACACGCTCCAGCCGGTCGTGTAGCGAATGCCGATCGCCGAGTCGTTGTATACGCCGGCGCTGCCCGGCGGATTCCAGTTCTG
>CAMLLF010000129.1 GCA_946480705.1 uncultured Lysobacteraceae bacterium
CTGGCCGATCAGATCTTCGCCACCTACTACACGTTCATCGCCATCTTCGCCGCGGGCGCGCTGCTCATGGCGCTGATGGCCGGCGCGTTCCTCGCTGCTCCGGTGATCGGCCTCGGCGCCGTGCTCGCCATCGGTGCCACGCTCGCGCTCTTTGCATTGATCACGGCGATCATGGCGGCCAATCCGATCGCCTGCGACGGCAACGGCGAATGCGGTCCGGCGCCGGACGATCCGCGCCCCGATGCGGAGATGCGCAAAGCCTGCTTCATCAAGGGCTTGATGTCGGGAATCGCCGGCGCGGCCACGATACTTGGCACCGCCACACCGCTGGGACAGGGTTTCACGGCATTCCTGCTGCTGGTCGGTCTGGTCGACCTGTTCGCGTTCGGTGCGGTGGACGATCCGCCCTATGGCGACTGCTTCGAAACGCCGAGCAATCCGTCGCTCGCGTCGCTGCGCACAGACGGCACACGTACGTGCAAGCTGGCGAGTGCGGTCGCACCGACATCGCCCGGACGCGAAGTGGCCATGGTCCTCTGACCCGTTCGCGGGATTTCCTGACCTGAAATTCCGCCGGCGGCTCGCATCGCCGCCGGCGGAATCCGGTTCCTTACTGCACTTCCTCGACCGCCGTGCGCTTGGCGCGCCGGATCAGCCAGGCGACACCGCGCAGGTCGGCGATGCCGACGAGGGCGCGATTGAGATTGTTGTACTTGGATACACCCGCGCCGCGCGCGCGGTGATTCACCGGCACGCTGACCGTCTTCCAGCCCGAGCGCTGCATCAGCGCAGGCAGGTAGCGGTGCATGTGGTTGAAGTACGGCAGCTCGAGGAAGGCTTCGCGCTCGAACAGCTTGATGCCGCAGCCGGTATCCGGCGTCGAATCGCGCAGCAGCCGCGAGCGGATCGCGTTGGCGATCTTCGACGCCCAGCGCTTGCTGCCGGTGTCCTGGCGGTTGACGCGCCAGCCCGCGTAGAGCTTCACGTCGGCCGGACCGGTGTCGCGCGCGGCGATCAGCTTGGGAATGTCAGCCGGGTCGTTCTGGCCGTCGCCGTCGAGCGTCGCGATCCAGCTGCCGCGGGCGGCCTTGACGCCGTTGCGGACGGCCGTGCTTTGTCCACTTTGCGATACGTGCCGGATGATGCGGAGTTCCGGCACCTGGGGCTTGAGTCCCTGCAACACCGCGAGGCTGTCGTCCTTGCTGCAGTCGTCGACGTAGACGATTTCGAAATCGTGGCGGCCGCGCAGCGCGGCGACGATTTCGTCGATGAGCGGTTTGACATTGTCGCGCTCGTTGAACACGGGCACGACGACGGAAAGCTGAGGCATTGCGGGAGTCCGAAGCGGTTCGCGGCGCGCATTATCGCCGCTGCGCGCCCGCGGCCCAAATCGATCCGGCCGGCGGGCGGCGCGCCGTCGCGGTCCCGCGCCGCGCGCTCAGGGCGCGCCGGCGGCGATGTCGGACGCGCCCTCGAGACTGCGCCGCCAGCCCGCCTCGAGCGCGTCGAAATGACGCGCGTCGGCGGCGACCAGCGCCAGCGTGCCCTCGGCCATCGGTACCGCGCGCACGTGCATGCCGTCATCGACGTAATCGCCGCGACGTTCCTTGTGCCCTGGCAGGAAGAACACCGTGACCGGACCTTCCTTCTCGGGCATGACCATGTGAACCGAGCCGATCACGCCAACCGGGCAGGGCTGCGCATAGCTGACGCCTGCCGGCGGCGGACCGGCGAGACGCACGCCGCGCTGGCGGAAGCGTTCCTCGATCGCGGCGACGGCGAGCGGCGTGTGCGTGATCAGCGCTTCGGGTTCGTGCTGCAAATGGAGTACGAGCTGGCGCGGCAGCGGAGAAAACAGGGCGAGCTGGTAGGCGACGAGGCCGACCGTCGCGACGACGGCCGCGGCCGCCGCAGCCCAGCTCCAACGGCGCCGGCGGCGCACGCGCAGGCCACGCTCGCTCGTCGTCTGCGACAGCAGGATGCGCTCGGCGAGTCCGTCAGGCACGGGCACGGCGAGCGAGCGCTTCAATGCGAGTTCGAACCCCAGCGCGCGTGCATGATGCGCCGCGCAGCCGGCGCAGCCGCGCCGGTGTTCCTGCATCTCGGCGCTTTCGTGGCGCGGATCCGGGCCGAGCTGGCGCCGGTAGTCGAGGCAGTTCATGCGCTGGCCTCGCCGCGTTCGCCGCCGAGCAGGGTCTTGAGCTTCTGTCGCGCGCGAAACAGCTGGGTCATGACCGCGGCCGCGCCGAGGCCGAGTTCGCGTGCGATCTCGTCGCAGGAGAAGCCGCCGAGCACCTGCAGCAGCAGCGGTTCGCGGTATTTGGGTTCGAGCTGCAACATGGCTGCGCGCACGATGGAATCCTCGCCCAGTTGTTCGGGGGTGAGCGAATCGCGGTCGTCCAGTTCCAGTTCGCCGATGTCAGTGGTGTCGAAGCTCTTGCGCTCGTAGAGACGCGCATGCTCGCGACGAAGAATCGTGATGAGCCAGGCCTTGGCCGCATCCGTTTCGCGCAGCGCGTCGAGCGAACGCCAGGCACGCAGGAAGGTTTCCTGCGTGAGATCCTGCGCCAGCGCCGAATCTCCGCAGAGCCAATAGGCATAGCGGTAGAGATCGCCGTTGTGCGCTCGCACGAGGGCGTCGAATTGGCGTTGTCGGCTGCTCACGCGCATAGAGACCCTCGTTGCATCGAAACGCTTTCAGCGAACGTCGAAAATCATCGACGTTCCCCTCACCGACCGCGCCTTCGCGTCATTTGATGCGCGCGAGGATGCCGTCGAGCTCTTCCAGGCTGTGATAGCGGATCGTCAGCTTGCCGCGACCGTTGCGGCTGTGCGTGATCGCGACGCGCGCGCCGATGCGTTCGGACAGATCGCGCTCGAGCGATTCGACGTTCGGATCGCGCGCCGGCGCGGCCGGCTTCGCCGCGGCAGCGCGCGGCTCGCTCTGCGCGGCGCGCGCGGCGTCTTCGAGTTCACGCACCGACCAGCCGTGTTCGGCGGCCTGGCGCGCGAGTCCGACGGCGAGCGACTCGGGCAGCGTCAGCAGCGCGCGCGCGTGGCCCATGTCGAGCTTCTTCTGTTCGAGCAGCTGCTTGATCTCCGCGGGCAGTTCCATGAGCCGCAGCAGGTTCGACACGGCGGCGCGCGAGCGCCCGACGGCGTCGGCGACCTGCTGGTGGGTCAGGTCGAATTCGTCGATGAGGCGCTTGAGCGCCTGCGACTCTTCGAGCGGCGTCAGTTCTTCGCGCTGGATGTTCTCGATCAACGCGATCGCGACGACGGTGCGGTCGTCGACCTCGCGCACGAGGGCCGGGATTTCGCTCAAGCCCGCTAGCTGCGTCGCGCGCCAGCGGCGCTCGCCCGCGATCAGCTCGAAGCGGTCGCCCGACGCGCGCACGACGATGGGTTCGATGACGCCCTGCGCCTTGATCGACGCGGCCAGCTCTTCGAGCTTCTCCGGATCGATGGTCTGGCGCGGCTGGTACTTGCCCGGAAAGATCTTTCCTACCGCGATCTGGCGCAGCTCGTTGGCGACGCTTTCGGTCGCTTCGGCCGATTCCGGCTCGAGACTGCCGAGCAGCGCGTCCAGCCCGCGGCCGAGTCCCCGTTTCTTCGCTGCCGACATGATGTCCCTCAGTTGGAATGCGCTGCCGCGGCCGCCGCAGCGCCGCGTTCCAGGCGCAACATTTCGCCGGCGAGGCCAAGATAGGCGATGGCGCCGCGCGATTCGCGATCGTAGAGATTGATGGGTTTGCCGTGGCTCGGCGCCTCGGCAAGACGGATGTTGCGCGGGATGATCGAGCGCAGCACCTTGTCGCCGAAGTGCTTGGTCAATTGAGCCGAGACCTCGTTCGCGAGGTTGTTGCGCACGTCGTACATGGTGCGCAGCAGGCCATCGATCTCGAGTCGCGGATTCAGCCGGCGGCGCACGGCTTCGATCGTCTCGCGCAGGCTCGCGAGTCCTTCGAGCGCGAAATACTCGCACTGCACCGGAATCAGCACGCCGTGTGCGGCGCTCAACGCGTTGATCGTGAGCAGATGCAGCGTCGGCGGGCAGTCGATGAGGATCGTGTGGTAGACGTCGCCGAGCTTGGCCAGCTGTTCCTTGAGCCGGCTCTCGCGCGCGAGCGCGTCCATGAGCTTGAGTTCCGCGGCGGTGAGGTCGGAGCTGCCGGGCAACAGATCGAAGCCGGCCTCGGTCGTCACGATCGCGCGTTCGATCGGCACTTCGTCGAGCAGCACTTCGTAGCCGTTGGGCTTGGCCGTGCGCTTGTCGACGCCGGCGGCCATCGTCGCATTGCCCTGCGGGTCGAGGTCGACGAGCAGGATCCTGCGTCGCGTTTCGGCCAGCGCCGCGGCGAGATTGACCGCGGTGGTCGTCTTGCCGACTCCGCCTTTCTGATTCGTGATGGCGATGATGCGCGTCATGGAAAGAAACCGGTTATCAAGCCCTGCGTACAACAATGAGATGGCGTTCGCCGACCGTGGCCGGCACTTCCAGCGCGATCGTCCGTTCGATGCGAAATCCGGCCGGCAGCGCCGCGATCTCTTCATCCGCGAGCTTGCCTTTCATGGCCAGCCAGCTGCCGCCCTCGGCAAGCAGATTGCCGGCCCAGTTCAACATGTCGGCAAGCGTGGCAAATGCGCGGGCCGTGATGCAATCGAATTGTCCCGGTACGTCCTGTACGCGGCCTTCTATGACGCGAACGTTGGCAAGCTTCAACGCCCGCACGGCTTCGCGCAGGAATCGTGCCTTCTTGCCGTTGGAATCGACGAGCGTTACCTGGCGCTCCGGGGCGACGAGCGCGAGCGGGATCCCCGGCAGCCCGGCGCCCGTGCCGAGGTCCGCGAGCGATGCACCTTCAACGTAAGGAACGATGGCGAGCGAATCGAGCAGATGCCGCGCGACCATTTCACCGGGATCGCGCACGGCAGTGAGGTTATACGCCGCGTTCCAGCGCGCCAGCAGCTCGACGTAGGCGATCAGCTGGTCGCGCACCGCGCCCGGCAGGTCGAGCCCGAGTACGGCGAGGCCGTCGTCGAGCCGGTGACGCAGCCGTTCCCGTTCCGCCATCGCCGGGCCGTCCGTTTCGAAAAGGCCGGCAAGTATCCGGGCCGCGGTCGGCAAAATCCAGTCGCCGGCACAAAAAAACCCGCTTTGCAGCGGGTCTGTGGTCGTACGGAAAACTTCAGGCCAGGGTCACCTGCACACGGGTGACGACGATGCCGACGTTGCGCAGGCTTTCATTCAGTGCCGCCTTCAGACGGCTGTTGCGCGATTCCGGCGATTCCTCGGCCGGATTGTCGATCGCGCGCGCGGCGTTCAGCAGCCGGCCGCGAATCAGTGCATCTGCCCTGTCGATCGTCGCGTCGGCACGCTGCGCGTCGATGACCTGCCAGTAGATCTTGCCGCTGAGGCGCATTCCAGCGTCGGCGAGCGGAAACAGCTCGTCGAGTGTAAGAACGTGACCGGTAAGGGAAATTCGGTGAACGACGCGTTCGAGCAGTGGCCAGATCAGGTGAGTCCCGGACTGCAGCATGCGCGCCTGGCCGTTGAAACGGCGCAGCGTGTAGACGGTGCCTTCGGGAATGCGCTTGACCGACAACAGGATGACGGCGACGGCAGCGCTCAGAACTAGGAAAAGTATGCTCGGCGACATGGCAGGCTCCCTCTTATTTCAAGAGGTTAAAGCGAACTCTTGTGACCCCGACCAGGTTGTTGACCCAGCCATATGAAAAAGTAGCGAATTAATTATTCCTTAACGGAATCAAACTGTCGCTGAACGGTTTCGCGGAAGTCACGGTACTGGTTCACAGTTCTTGCACATTTCGGGCCGCCCGACCGACGGCCGCGAGCAGATCGCGGGTATGCGTATGACGCGGACGGGCGAAAACCTCCCCAACGGTTCCTTGCTCCACGAGTTCGCCGCGCCAGAGCACGCCGACATCGTCCGCGCACGCGGCGACCAGATCCAGGTCGTGGGTCACGAATAGCAGCGCGAGTCCGCGATCACGCTGCAGGCGACGCAGCAAGGTGACGATCTGCTGCTGCACGAGCACGTCGAGCGCGCTCGTCGCCTCGTCGAGCAGCAGCGCCGCAGGTTCCGCCGCAAGCGCGCGAGCGATCGCGACGCGCTGACGCTGGCCGCCGGACAGCGCGTCCGGATAGCGGGACGCCAGCGCCGGATCGAGGCCGACATCGGCCAGCAGCGCGTCGACGCGCCGCCGGCATTCATCGCGCGTCGGCGGCATGCGGGCGAGCCGCAACGGTTCGGCGATGAGGTCCGCGACGCGCCACAGCGGATCGAGCGAGGCGCCGGGATCCTGGAACACGAGCTGCAGCGGACCTCGCAGCGGCGCCGGGTCGGCCAGCGGCAGCGGATACGGGGTGCCGTCGAGGACGAGGCGGCCGGCGTTCGCGGCCTGCAGGCCGACGAGGCAGCGCAGCAAGGTCGACTTGCCCGAACCGGACTCGCCGACGACGGCCAGCGTGCGGCCGCGCCGAAGCGTGAAGCCGACGTCGCGCAGCACCGGACGCACCGCGCGGAACCTCCGCGACGAACGGAACCACGCGCCGAGCCCTTCGACGCGCAGCAACGCGGTCGTCGCTGCATCTGCGGCCGCCGGCGCCGGCATCGCGGTCGCGATGCCGAGCAGCGCCCGGGTGGCAGCAGCCGTCGGCGCCGCGAACAGCGTCGCCGTGTCGGCCAGTTCGACGAGTCGCCCGTGGTCGAGCACGGCGACGCGGTCGGCGATGTTCCGGACCAGCGCGAGGTCGTGGCTCACGAACAGCAGCGCCAAGCCGCGCTGTCGCCGCAGCCGGTCGAGGAGTTCGACGATCTGCAGCCGCACCGTGCTGTCGAGCGCGCTCGTCGCTTCGTCCGCGATCAGGAGCCGTGGGTCCGCCGCGAGCGCGAGCGCGATCAACACGCGTTGCCGCTGGCCGCCGGACAGTTCATGCGGAAACTGCGCGAGACGGTCCTCCGGATGATCGATGCCGACTTCGGCGAGGAGATCGCGCGCCCGGTCGCGGCGCGCAGCGCGTCCGACGATGCCGGCGTGTGCCAGCGCTTCGACGATCTGCGCGCCGACGCGACGCAGCGGGTGCAGGCTGGCCTGGCTGTCCTGCCACACCATCGCGACGCCGCCGCGGCGCAGGCGCCGCCAGGTCGCGGCATCGGCATCGACGAGTTCCTGGCCCCCGAATTCGATGGATCCGACGACTTCGGCGGCCGGCGGCGGCAGGCCGATCAGCGCCGTGCTGGTCATGCTTTTTCCCGAGCCCGAGGCGCCGATCAGCGCAAGGCATTCGCCGGCCGCGAGATCGAAGCCGATGCCGTCGACGATTGGTGCCGGACGGCCGCGCAGCGCGATGCGCAAGTCCCGGACGCGCAGCAGCGGCGCGTTCACGCCGCTGCCCGGCGCGGATCGAGACGCCGGCGCAGCGCTTCGCCGAGGAACTGGCAGCTGACGAGCGTCACCGCGAGCGCGGCCGCCGGCGCGATCAGCGTCCATGGCGCGGCATCCATTTCCTGCGTGCCGTCGAACAGCATCGCGCCCCAGCTCGCCGCAGGCTCGTCGACCGACAGACCGAGGAAGCCGAGAAACGATTCGATGAGGATGGCGTTGGGCACGCCGAGGCTCAGATAGACGAGCGCGAGCCCAAGCAGATTCGGCGCGATGTGTCGCGTCATGATCCAGCGCGGCGCGGCGCCGAGCAGCCGCGCCGCATCGACGAACGCAGCTCCGCGCAGGCGCGCGGCTTCGGCGCGGATCACGCGCGCGAGGTCCATCCAGACATAACCGCCGATCGCGGCGAGCAGCAGCGGCAGCGAGCGCTCGAATACAGTCAGCAGCAGGATCACGATGAGCAGGAACGGCAGTGCGGCCATCAGGTCGAGCAGCCGCATCATCGCGCGATCGATGCCGCCGCCGAGATAGCCCGCGACGACGCCGTAGCTCATCCCGATCGCGAGCGCGACCAGGCTCGCGAGCAGGCCGATCAGCAGCGACAGGCGTCCGCCGACGCAGAGACGCACGAACACATCGCGTCCGATCGCGTCCGTGCCGAGCCAGTGGCCGTGCGCGAGTCCGGGCGCAACGGACAGATGATCCCAGTCCGTGTGATCCACACCGTAGCGGCTGAACCACGGGCCGACGATGCAGATCAGCGCGAGCGCGCCAAGCACCGCGAGGCAGCGTCGTATCGTGCGGTCGGCGGGCGCAGCCTCCGGATCGTCGCGCCGGGACGGCGCGGAATCCTGCGGCGGCGCTTCAGCCATGCGGGAACAGCGCGGCGAAATCGACGCTGCGCAGCGGTCGCGGTTCGCCGAGGTAATTGCCCTGCGCGTAGTCGGCGCCGGAGATGCGCAGCGCTTCGAGCGTCGAGAAGCTGTCGACGTGTTCGCCGATCACGCGCAGCTTCAGCGACTGCGCGAGCTGCGTGATCGAGCCAACCATCTTGCGATCGAGTTCGCTGCCGGGCATGCCCTGGACGAAGCTGCCTTCGACCTTGACGAAATCGACCGGCAGGTGACGCAGGTGCGTGAAGCTCGAAAAGCCCGTGCCGAAATCGTCGAGCGCGAAGCGGCAGCCGAGCTTCTTCAGCGACGAGATGAAGCTCGCGACGGCGTTCAATTCGTTTGCCGACCTCGATTTTCGCACGCAGTCGCTGACCTTCAACGAATACGGCCCGATCCTGAT
>CAMLLF010000130.1 GCA_946480705.1 uncultured Lysobacteraceae bacterium
CCGCTCTCCCGGCGATGTTCGTAACCGGTCGCGATGCCGATCGGACCGGCCGGCAGGTCGAACGCCTCGCCTTCGGCGTGCAGCAGCAGGTCGCGCGAATCGGCGCGCCGTCGGTTGTGCGCCGACACGCCGACGTAGTCGAGCATCTCGCGTGTGATCGAGCCGGGCGGGCCGAACAGATCCAGCGGCACGCAGCCCGCGATCACGGCGCCCGGCGTACCGCAGCGTTCGACGCCGGCCGCGTCCCGGAACGACGGTCCGAGCGCGCGCGCGAGCCGCGCGTTGTCGGCATAGGGCGAGACGAACTCGCCCTCGTCGGCGCGCGTCGCGCTGTAGTCGACGCCCCAGGTGAACTCGCGCGCGCCGAGTTCGAACAGGCCGTCGAGGCCGAAACTCAGGCGCGTCGTGTCGACGTCCTGTTCGAAGCGGCGCGGCCCGGCTTCGACGAAGCGGCGCGAACCCGTGACGATCGCTTCGCCGAACGGGTTGTAGACGTTGTCCGCCGCGATCCCGATCGGATTGCCGTCGGCGTCGAGCAGGAACGGCGAGAACGACACGACCGGTTCGGCGAGCTGTTGCGACGAGCGCCGCTCGGTGCGCAGCAGGTTCGTGCGCAGTGCGAGCCGGGAACTGAACTCATAACGCGCCTGCGCGAACACGGAGCGGCGTTCGTGCGGCGTCTTCAGATAGTTCTGCAAGGTGTAGTTGTAGCCGTCGGTGGCCGGATCGAGCGGCCGGAAGTCATCGGCCGACGTACCCGGGCGGCCTTCGATCAACCGCACGTAGCCACCGCCCGATTCGCGGATCAGCCGCGTGTACGGCGTCGTCAGCGAACCGGTCGCGGCGAGCGGCAGACCGAAGTAGGGCAGCCGCGAAATCGCGCGGTCGCGCGCGAGGATCGGGTCGTCCTTGCTGTAGCTCGCACCGGCGGCGACGTTCCAGCGCTCGCCGGTGATGCCGTAGGTGATGTCGAACGCGCGGCTCGTGCCGTCGCCGTGCGCGTTTTCGCCGAACTGGATGCCGGCTTCGCCGCCGGTGTAGTCGCGCCGCGTCACGATGTTGACGACGCCGGCGATCGCGTCGGAGCCGTAGAGCGCCGAAGCGCCGTCGCGCAGCACCTCGACGCGCTCGACCAGCGCGAGCGGAATCGCGGTCAGGTCGACCGCGCCCTCGAGGCCGGCGACGAAGCGGCGGCCGTCGAGCAGTACGAGCGTGCGGTTGTCGCCGAGGCTGCGCAGGTTCAGTCGCGCCTCGCCGTTGCCGCCATTGTTGATGTTGCGATTGAGCGTCTGGCCGTTGCTCGTGATCGTCTGCAGGATGTCGGCGACGTCGGTCAGGCCGGTGCGCAGCAGCGCTTCGCGCTCGATGACGAGGACCGGATGCTGCGTTTCCATATCCACGCGCCGCAGATGCGAGCCGACGACTTCGACGCGGTCGAGCTTGATCGCCTCGTCGTCCGGCGTGAGCTGCTGCGCGAACGTGTTGCCGCCGCACAGCGACAGCAGCGTCGCAGCCAGCGGCGAAGCGCGGCGCACGAGGCGCGCGCCGGACGAGCCACGGCCGGAGCCCGGCCTGATCGAGTATTTCATGAAGACTCCCCGGTTCTGACGTAGCGGAAATTGCGCGCGGCGAGCGATGGTAGCGAAACGCCCGACTACTATGAAGGCCTTCGTACGAACCGATTACTAATCAGGCAATCGGCACAAGGCTACGTATCGACATTGTGCATTGCGTGATTCCGCGGCCCGCCCGCGAGCGCGCAGGCGGGACCGCAGCCGGTTGCGGTGCAGCAGCCGGCGCTGGCCGTTCGCCGCCAGTGTTTGCGACACTCGGGTTTCGTCGAAGGAGTCGCGCGCGACATGCTGAGCCCGCCGCAGATCATCTGCCTGATCGTCATCGCCCTCGCGCTGCTGCTGCTGGTCACCGAATGGATGCGATCCGATCTCGTCGCGATGGCCGCGGTCGTCGTCCTGATCGGCGGCGGCGTGCTGACGCCGGAGCAGGCGCTCAAAGGGTTCGGCAGCGAGCCTGTCGTCGCGGTGATCGGCGCGTTCGTGCTGTCGGCCGCGGTGGTGAACACCGGCCTCGCCGAACGCCTCGCGAGCTGGGTCATGCGCGTTGCCGGCACGCATCTCGCCTGGGGCATGATCGTGCTGATGCTCGCCGCGGCGCTGCTGTCGGCCTTGACGCACCATCTGCTGATCACCGCACTCATGGTGCCGATCGCCGGCACGGTCGCGACGCGCGGCGGATTCTCGGTGTCGCGGCTGCTCATGCCCGTGTCGCTCGCCGCATCGATCGGCACGACGCTGACCCTGATCGGCGCGCCGGCATTTCTCGTCGCCGACCACGTGCTGCAGGAAGCCGGCCGCGAGGGGCTCGGCATCTTCTCGCTGACGCCGATCGGCGTTGCGCTCGTCGTCTGCAGCCTCGTCTACATGGCGCTGCCCGGACGCTGGCTGCTGCCCGAACGCGTCGCGGCCGGCAGCAGCGGTGAACGCTTCGCGCTCGAGGACTACTACACCGAAATACTGATCCGCGACGGCGCGCCGCAAGTCGGCCAGACCTTCGCCGCGATCGCCGAGCGCTACGCGAGCCGGTTCGAGATCGTCGACTGGCTGCGCGGCGGCGACCCGATACGCCACGGCCGCGACGAGCGCCGGCTCGAAGCCGGCGACGTGCTGCTGGTGCGCTCGACGCCCGAAGGCATCGCCGGCATCGCCGACGAAAAAGGGCTCGCACTGCACGCGGTCGCGAAGTACGGCGAGGCGCACGAAACGCAGGGTGCCGAGGCGTTCGGCGACGAGCGCCTCGCGCAGCTCGTCATCGCACCGCGCTCGTACCTGTCGGGCCGCGCGGTCGGTGAAGTCGATTTCCGCGAACGCTACGGCGTCATCGTCGTCGGTCTCTGGCGTCGCGACGGCTGGATGCGCGGCGAACTGGCCGGCGTGCACCTGCAGCCGGGCGACACGCTCGTCGTCTGGGGCGAGCCCGCGCAGCTCGACCGGCTCGGCGCGCAGCGCGAGTTCCTGATGGCGCTGCCGTTCCCGGCGCGGCGTCTGCGCCGCTCGCGGGCGTGGTGGGCGCTCGGCATTCTCGGCGGCAGCGTGATCGCGGCCGCAACCGAACTGCTGCCGGTCCACGTCGCATTCCTGACCGGCGCGATCGGCGTCGTGGTCGCGCGCTGCCTCAGTGCCGAGGAAGCCTACGCGGCGCTGGAACTACGCGTGATCGCGTTCATCGCCGGTGCGCTGGCGCTCGGCGCCGCGCTGGAACAGACCGGACTGACGGCGCTCGCGGCGGCGGAGTTCGCGCCGATGCTGCAGGACTTTTCGCCGTTCTGGATCCTGATCCTCGTGTTCAGCGCCGGCGCGATCGTGACGCAGGTGCTGTCGGATGCGGCGACCGTCGTGCTGCTCGCGCCGATCGTCGCGCGCATGGCCGAACCGCTCGGTCTCGCGCCCGAAGCGCTCGTCGCCAGCCTTGCGATCGGTGCGGTCGCGGCGTTCCTGACGCCGCTCGGCCACCACGGCAATCTGCTGGTCTATCTGCCCGGCGGCTACCGCTTCGGCGATTTTTTCCGCGTCGGCGCGCCGCTGACCGTGTTGTTCGCGGCCATCACCGCATTCGTCGCGCTCGCGCTGTGGCCGGCGCGCTGAACGCTCAGCCGTCGACCGTGCGCGCGAGCGGCAGCTCGAACGCGAACGTGCTGCCGCCGCCGCCGCGCGGTTCGAACCAGAGATAGCCGCCCATCTGCTCGATGTCGTCGCGCGCGATGGCGAGCCCCAGCCCGGTCGACAGGCTTTCGTCGGCATCCGTGTCGACATGCGCGATGCGCGCGAAACGTTGGAACAGCTTGGTGCGCTCGGCTGCCGGAATGCCCGGGCCGCGGTCCATCACGAACACGCGGGCGAAGCCCGGCCGGTCGGAATCCAGCAGCACGTCGATCGCCGATCCGCGCGGCGCATAGCGGATCGCGTTGCTGATGAGGTTCTGCAGCACATTGCGCAGCGCGGCCGGATCGCCCTGCGCGGCGAGCGGCTTGCCGCCGCGAACGAGGCGGACGCCGCGCGCCTCGGCCGCGGCCTGCTGGCGCGCGATCGCGCGGTCGGCGAGCTGGCCCAGGTCGACCGCGGCGGATTCGAGCATGCGCACGCGCTCGATGTTCGCGCGGCGCTGCAGGAAGCGCTGCACGAATTCGATCGCCTCGTCGCAGCAGCTCACGATGTCGTCGACGAGTCCGGCGTGGCGTTCGGCGCTGATGGAGGGCCGCCGCAGCATCTGCGCGGCGAAGCGGATGTTGGAGATCGGATTCTTGAGATCGTGCGCGACGATTGCGGTGACGTCGTCGCGCTCGCGCACGATCAGGCGCAGGTGTTCCGTCGCGCGCTTCAGGTTGACGTGCGTGCGCACGCGCGCGAGCAGCTCCTCGGCGACGAAGGGTTTGGTGATGTAGTCGACTGCGCCGAGTTCGAACGCGCGCACGAGGAATTCGCGCTCGGTCGCGGCCGTCAGGAAAATCGTCGGCACGTCGAGCAGGTTCGGGTCGGATTTCAGGCGCCGGCACAGCTCGAAGCCGTCCATCCCCGGCATCATCATGTCGAGCAGCACGAGGTCGGGTCGGCGCGCCTGCGCGCGCGCGAGCGCCTGTTCGCCGGAATTGGCCGGCATCACGTCGTAGCCGGCGTCCGACAGCATATGGCCGAGCAACTGGACGTTCGGCGTCTGGTCGTCGACGATGAGAATCAGCGGCTCGCGCGGGGGAGCGGAAAACGGCATTACACAGTGTCCTGCAGATGCGCGGCGAGATGCGCGCGCTGGTGGGGAAAGTCGGTCAGCGTGGCCTCGAGCGCGACCGGATCGAACTGCGCGGCGGCCGATTGCAGGCGCCGCGCATAGCGTTCCAGGCCGGCCGAGCCGCAGCGCTCGGCGAGAACGAGCAGTCGTTCTGCCAGCCGCGTGGTCTCGCGGACGGCCAGCGAATCGCGCAGCCGCGGCCACACGTCGCGCTCGACGCGTTCGAGTTCGGCCAGCACGTCGGGCAGAGCCTGCGGTTCGCGAGGCGCATCGTCGCCGGCGCCGTTGGCCGGCGCGCTTCCGGGCAGCGGCAGCACGCGCAGCAGTTCGGCCGTGAGCAGCTCGCGCGTGATCGGCTTTCGCACATAGCCGTCGAAGCGTTTGCGCAGCGCCGATTCGTCGCCGAGCAGGTTCGATGCCGTCACGGCGATCACCGGTATCTGCGCGAGTTCCGGATCCGCGCGCAGCCGTTCGAGCGCGGCGACGCCGTCGAGGTTCGGCATGCGGATGTCCATGAGCACGACCGCCGGACGATGCACGCGCGTCAGCGAGACGGCCTGGCTGCCGTCCTCGGCCATGATCAGGCGATGCGGCGAGCCGCGGAACAGCGCCTCGATGAGCTGCCGGTTCAGCGCGACGTCGTCGGCGACGAGAATGGTCAGCGGTGCGATCGTCTGCAGTTCCGTCGCTGCGGCCGGCGCCGCCTCCGGCAGCACGGCGAGCGGCACCCGCGGCAGGCGCAGCTGGAAGCACGAACCCTTGCCGGGTGTGCTTTCGAGCAGGATTTCGCCGCTCATCAAGTGCGCGAGCCGGCGCGTGATCGACAGCCCGAGCCCGGTGCCCTCGCGCTGGTTCGCGTCGGCCGCGGCCTGCATGAAGGGCTCGAAAATGCGCTCGCGATCCTCCGCGGCGATGCCGACGCCGCTGTCCTCGACTTCGATCAGCAGCGTCGCGCGCAGTTCGTCGTCGGCGTCCGGCGTCGCACTCGCTCGCAGCCGCACGTAGCCTTGGTCGGTGTACTTCACCGCGTTGCCGACGAGGTTGAACAGCATCTGGCGCAGTCGTGCCTGGTCGAGTTCGACCCCGTCGGGCACCGAGGCGTCGACGCGCGTATCAAGGCGCAGCCCCTTGTCCGCCGCGAGCTGTGAGAACACGAGCTGCGCGCTTTGCAGCAGCTCGCGCACGTTCATCGGAGCGGGCCGCACGTCGAGTTTGCCGGCTTCGATGCGCGAGAGGTCGAGTACGTCGTTGATCAGCGCGAGCAGCGAGCGCCCGCTGGTCACGATCGCATCGACGTAGCGCTTGTCCTGCGGATCGCTGACGCGTTCGGACAGCAGCTGGCTGAAGCCGAAGATCGCGTTGAGCGGCGTGCGGATCTCGTGGCTCATGTTCGCGAGAAAGGCGCTCTTCTCGCGGCTGGCCTGGTCCGAGCGCGCAGCCGCGGCGCGCAGCCTGCGCTCCTGGCGCAGGGCGTTCAGATGCCGGCGCAGCAGCACCACGCCGGCGACGCTCGCGACGATCGCCAGGCCCAGCGCGGAGAAGATCGACACGTTGCGCTGCGCGATCGCGCGTTCGAGATGGATCTGCCGCTCGGCGATCAGGCTGCGCGCATCGCGCGTGAGTTTCGCGATCGCATTGCGCACGTCTTCCATCATCTCGTTGCCGAATCCGGAACGCATTTGCGTCAGCGCAGCCTCGGCGCCCTGTTCGCGATAGACCGCGAGCGAGGTCGCGATTTCGCCGCGCTTCTTTGCGAGCGCGTCCTCGATCGCGGCGAGTTCCTCGCGCGCCTCCGGATACTCGCGCAGCGCCTCGTCGACGGCGCGGAAGTCCGCCGAGATCTCGGCATCGGCCAGGCGGTACGGACGCAGGTATTGGTCGTCGCCGGTCAGCAGATAGCCGCGCTGACCGGTTTCGAGATCCACCGTGCGCGTGAGGAGCAGCGACAGCCGCTTGGTCGCCTCCTGCAGCCGGGTGACGTCGCTCAGCGTCGTCGTCAGCTGCTCGCCCGTGCCGAGCGCTGCCCAGCCCACGCCGAGCAGCAGCAGCAAAGTCAGTGCGAACAGCAGCAGATAGCGCTGCCAGCCGTCCCAGTCCGGGGAATCGGCGGTCCGCTCAGCAGTGTCGTCGACCACGTTGCACTCCGGCCCTTGGGCAAGCCACTGCCGGCGCGGTGTCATGCGTTCTGCATGGCCGCCGCGGCCGACGCTGGGATTACTGCATGCCGTGCCTCGCCACACTCCCTTCCAAATCAGCGGCTTGCGATGCTGCTGGGGCTGGCACGGACTCTGTACACCCCCGACTGTAAGTCACCGAACCTGATGGAGTCGTCATGAACACGAAACCGCTGTTGCTGAGTGCCGGTCTTGCCGCTGCGCTGCTGCTGAGTGCCTGCGACCGCCCGGAAGATCCCGCCAAGACGCGCGCCGACGTTGCCAAGGCCCAGGCCGAGGCGAACCAGAAGTCGCAGGACGCGCGCGCCGAGGCCAACAAGGACGTCGCGGCGGCTCAGTCCGATCTCGCGAAGACCCAGGCCGACGCGAACAAGGACCTCAATTCGGCCGAACGCTCGGCCGGCGAGCAGCATGCCGACGCGAACAAGGAAGTCGGCCAAGCCATGGCGGACGCGTCGGGCAAGATCGGCAAGGAAGAGGCCGACGTGATGCGCACGCGCGCCAAGGCCGACTACGACGTCGCGAAGACCGACGCCGAAGCGGCGAAGAAGGTCGCCGACCAGCGCTGCGATGCGCTGACCGGCGCGGCGAAGGACGGCTGCCAGGACAAGGCGAAGGCTGACTACGACGCCGCCGTCGCGGCCGCCGAAGCGCGCCGCGACGAACGCCTGCGCGAAGCCGACGCGCTCGCGGCGAACAGCAAGTAAACCCGTCGTCACGGCGGCGCCCGAGCGCGCCGCCGCTTCATCACACCGAAGGGATCCATGCCATGAAAACCACGCTGAAGACCGTTGCTCTGCTGCTCCTCGTCGCGATCGGCTCGAGCTCGCTGACTGCCTGCCACACCGTCAAGGGCGCGGGCAAGGACATCGAGCGAGCCGGCGAGGAAATCCAGGACGCCTCCGACAAGGCGCGCGACTGACGCCACCCGCCGCGTCCGCTGCGCCACCTCGCAGCACGACACGGAGCCCCGGCCCGCCAAGGCCGGGGCTTTCTATTTCCCATTTGAAGCATAAGAAACAATGCGTCACAGGTTGCGGCGAGCGCAGCGAACCGCAACGTCGCGGACGTTCCGCGGCGAAGAACGCATGACGAAGGAAAACGGTGCAACGGGCGTTGCAACGGCGCCGGTCTCGGCGCGTCTGCCGTATGTTCGCCGTTGCGATCGACGCGATGTGGCGGTTCGCCTGCGACCCAGCGCAGCCTGCGTCGCAGGTGGGGCGCAATGCCCTTCGAGTGCTGCGCCCTACAGACTGCGTTCGCGGCCTTTTCTTTTTTCTTCGTGGGCTTCGAGCGCTTCTTCGAGCGAGTGCGTCCGGGTGACGCCGCGGTGCTCGGCGGCGAGTTCGCCGAGGCGGCAGTAGAACTGGCGCAGTGTCGCGAGTTCGGTCTCGTCGAGATCTTCGATCGCGATGAGCCGGTTGCTCGCGTTGCGGTGTGCCGACAGCAGTTCGTTGAGCTTGAGATGCAGCGCGATGCTGTCCTTGTTCTGCGAATGCTGGATCACGAACACCATGAGGAACGTGACGATCGTCGTCGCGGTGTTGACGACGAGCTGCCAGCCGTCGGAGAAACCGAAAAGCGGACCGGTTGCGCCCCAGAGCGCGATCGCGCCGAACGCGATGGCGAATGCGCCGGAGGTGCCGACGACGTGCGTGATGGCGCCGGCGACGCGATCGAACAGCGCGCGGCGCCGGTCGCGGCGCAGCGTTTCGGGAGTGGGC
>CAMLLF010000131.1 GCA_946480705.1 uncultured Lysobacteraceae bacterium
TTCGCGCTCGGTGCGCCAGCAGATGGTCGCGGTCGACCGCGACATGGTCGCGCGCGCCGAGGTATCGCCGGTTGCCGCGTTCGCGCCGAATTCGCGCAGCGTCGTCGGTTCGGGGCGCGCGGCGACGTCCAAGCCGCAGCGTGAGGTGTTCGATCGCGCCGTGGTTGCACGCACCGCGCCGCCGGCGGCTCCGGTTCCGTTCGCCGAACGCCAGGCGGTGCTGCAGCGCGCGCCGGGACGCGGACTCAGCAACGACGCGATGGAATCGCTGCGTACGCCGCGCGGCGGTCCGGCGGCTTCGTCGTCCGACCGTGTCCGCGTCGTCGGCGGCGGCAATGCGGCGAACGCACGCAGCGTCGACTCCGAACGTCTCGAGCGCGGCGGTCCGCAGCGCGAAGGCACGCCCCGCGGCGATCGCGACGTCGGTGCCGGCCCGGGCCGCGCCGATCAGGAACAACGCGGCGCCCCGCCCGCCCGTACGCCGACGATCCGCAGCGACGGCACGATGACGCCGCCGCAGCGCGATTTCACGCGCCCGGCCGGTCGCGCGGAAGATGCAGGCCGTGTACGCCCGGCCGATCGCGGCGAGCCGGCGCCGCGCGACGATGCGCAGGGCCGCGGCCGCGGTGCCGAACGCATCGAGCGTCCGGAAACGCCGGCACAGCGCAACGAGGCTCCGACCCGCATGCGTCGCGACGAGCCGCAGGTGCAACGGGAAGACGCCCGCCCCGCGCCGCGCGACGACGCGCCGGCGCGCGTGCGCCGCGACGAGCAGCCGCAGTTCCAGCGCCAGGAAGCGCCGGTGCAGCGTCAGGAAGCGCGTCCGGTCCAGCGCGAGGACGCTCCCGTGCGTATGCGCCGCGAACCCGCGCCGGAGGCCCGCGAGCAGCCACGTTTCGAGCGTCAGGAACAACCTCGCGTCGAGCGTCAGGAACAGCCGCGTTTCGAGCGTCAGGAACAGCCGCGCATCGAACGGCAGGAGCAGCCGCGTGTCGAACGACAGGAACAGCCACGCTTCGAGCGCCGCGAACAGCCGGCGCCACGCCAGGAAATGCCGCGCGAGCAGCCGGTACAGCGTGCGCCGCCGCCCCCGCCGCAGCAGGCCCCGCCGCAGGAACGCCGTCGGGACGACGGCGACGGCGGTGGCAAGCGAGGTCGCGACGAGGACGGCGGTGGCGACAACGAACGCCGTCGCCGCGAGTGATCGCGGGGGCTGAGCGAATTGAAAGGGGCGGACTTCGGTCCGCCCCTTTTTTCGTCGCGGCCTTCTCGGCGCGCAATGCGATACGCGACAATCGACCGATGAATATCCTGCTCAACGGCACTCCTTACGAATGCGCCGACGGCGCAACGCTCGCCGATCTCCTGGCCGACAACGGCTATGCGGGCCGGCGCGTCGCCGTCGAAATCAATCGCGACATCGTCCCGCGCAGCGCGCATGCGACGACCGCACTGAAACCGGACGACCGGGTCGAGATCGTTCATGCGATGGGCGGCGGCTGAGGCCGCCGGACAGCGGCCGGAGGAACTTCGCCGACCGCGTCTGAGCCCTCGTCATTTCCCTGCGGTCGGGCTGCGCTTGCTACCATCCTGCCCTTCCCCGCTGACCTGCGCTCCCATGACTGCGACGCCTTCGGATTCCTTCGTGATCGCCGGCAAGACGTATCGTTCCCGCCTCCTGACGGGCACGGGCAAGTTCAAGGATCTGGAAGAGACCCGGCTCGCGACCGAAGCCGCCGGCGCGGAAATCGTCACGGTCGCGATCCGCCGCAGCAACATCGGCCAGGATCCGGCGCAACCGAACCTGCTCGATGTGCTGCCGCCGTCACGCTACACGATCCTGCCGAACACGGCCGGCTGCTATACCGCCGAGGACGCCGTGCGCACGTGCCGCCTCGCGCGCGAACTGCTCGATGGCCACACGCTCGTCAAGCTCGAAGTGCTCGGCGACCAGCGCACGCTGTTTCCCGATGTCGTGCAGACGCTCAAGGCCGCGGAGACCCTCGTCGCCGAGGGCTTCGAGGTCATGGTCTACACCTCGGACGACCCGATCCTCGCCAAGCGACTCGAGGAAATCGGCTGTGTCGCGGTGATGCCGCTGGCCGCCCCGATCGGCTCGGGACTCGGCATCCAGAACCGCTGGAACTTGCTCGAAATTGTAGAAAACGCAAAAGTTCCCATCCTCGTCGACGCTGGCGTCGGCACGGCCTCGGATGCGGCGGTGGCGATGGAACTCGGCTGCGACGGCGTGCTGATGAACACCGCGATCGCCGGCGCGAAGAATCCGGTGCTCATGGCCAGCGCGATGCGCAAGGCGATCGAGGGGGGCCGCGAGGCGTTCCTGGCCGGCCGCATTCCGCGCAAGCGCTTCGCCTCGGCGTCGAGCCCGATCGACGGAACCATAGCCTGATGCGCGAAGGCGAGCACGATCGCGACGGCGCAGAGCGGCCGCAGCGCCGGATCCGCAGCTTCGTCCTGCGCCAGGGCCGCATCACCGACGCGCAGCAGCGCGCGTTCGAGGCGCACTGGTCGCGGTTCGGCCTCGACTACGCCGGCGAGCCGCGCGACCTCGCCGCCGTGTTCGGCAACGATGGCCCCGTGTCGCTCGAGATCGGCTTCGGCAACGGCGAGCAGCTCGTCTGGGGCGCGCAGCAGGAACCCGGGCGCAACTTCGTCGGCATCGAGGTGCATAGACCCGGCGTCGGCCGCGTGCTGAACGCGCTCGCCGCGGCCGCCGCGGACAACGTGCGCGTCTATCACCACGACGCCGTCGAGGTGCTGCAGCACGAACTGGCGCCCGCAAGCCTCGACCAGGTGCGCATCTACTTCCCCGATCCCTGGCACAAGAAGAAGCACAACAAGCGCCGGCTCGTGCAGACGCCGCTGCTTGCACTGCTCGCTTCTCGCGTGCGCACGGGCGGTCTCTTGCATATGGCGACCGACTGGGCGGACTATGCCGAACAGATGCTCGTCGTCACCGATGCCGATGCATCCTGGCGCAACTGCGCCGGAGCGGGGAATTATTCGGAACGGCCGCACTGGCGCACGCACACGCATTTCGAGCAGCGCGGCCTCAGGCTGGGGCACGGCGTCTGGGATCTCGTCTACCAGCGCGTCTGACCGCAAAGGACGTCGAACCGGCGACATGGACTACGGACTGACCCTGACCACCGACATGATGCTCGTGTTCGGGCTGGTCGCCTTCACCGTGCTCATGCTGGTGCTGGAGTGGATCCGGGCCGACGTGGTCGCCCTGCTCGTCATCGTCTGCATTGGCGTGACCGGCCTGCTGCCGGTCGAGCAGCTGTTCGACGGCTTCGCCGGCAATGCCGTGATTTCCCTGATCGCGGTGATGATCATGGGGGCCGGGCTCGATCGCACCGGCGTGCTGACCAAGGCCGCGAGCCTGATCCTGCGCGTCTCCAACGGCGTGGAATCGCGCCTGTCGGTCGCGATCAACGTGATGGCCGGCGCACTGACGTCGATCATGCAGAGCCAGGCGCTCGCGGCGCTGCTGCTGCCGGTCGCCTCGCGCGTGTCGGCGCGCACCGGCGTTCCGCTGAAGCGCCTGCTGCTGCCGATGGGCTGCATGATCCTCGCCGGCACCAACGTGACGATGATCTCGAACTCGCCGCTGATCCTGCTCAACGACCTCATCGTCAGCGCGAACCGCAACCTGCCGCCGGGCGCAGACACGATCGCACCGTTCAGCCTGTTCGCGATCGCGCCGATCGGGCTGCCGCTGCTGCTGGTCGGCCTCGTCTACTTTTTCTTCTTCACGCGCAAGCTGCTGCCCGACGAGGAGTCCAAGCAGAAGGTCACGCCGGGCCGCACGGAAACCTATTTCGCTGAGACCTACGGCATCGACGGCGAAGTCATGGAGCTGACCGTGACAGCCGAAAGTCCGCTCGTGGGCATGAGCGTCGGCGAAGTCGAGCAGATGCGCGGCGCGCCGCTGATCCTTGCGATGAAGAACGGCAACGAGTCGCGCCTCGCCCCGCCGGCGGACCAGATGATCTGGGTCGGCACCGTGCTCGGCGTGCTCGGCCATCGCGACCGCGTCAACGATTTCGCGCAGAACCAGCTGCTGCGCGTGCAGGCGCGTCTGCGCCAGTTCGGCGACATGTTCAACCCGGGTCGCGCCGGCATTTCCGAAGCCGTGATCCCGCCGACCTCGCGCTATGTCAAGCGCGTGCTGGGCGATCTGCGCATGCGCAAGCATCACGGCATCAGCGTGCTCGCGATCTACCGCGGCGAGCAGGTGTTCCGCGAAGACGTGCGCAAAGTTGCGCTGCGTGCCGGCGACACGCTCGTCATGCACAGTTCGTGGCGCGATCTCGCGCATGCGGCGGAAGACCGCGACTTCGTCGTCGTGACCGACATTCCGAAAGAAGAGGCGCGTCCGGCCAAGCTCTGGCACGCGTTGACGTTCTTCGGCCTCGCCATGCTGCTCGGCCTGTTCACGAGCATGAAGCTGTCGGTCGCGATGCTGACCGGCGCCGTCGGGATGCTGCTCGCCGGCGTGCTGACGATGGACGAGGCCTATGCGTCGATCAACTGGAAGACGATCTTCACGCTGGCCTGTCTGATTCCGCTGGGCTGGGCCATGGACACGACCGGCGCGGCAGCCTGGGTCGCTCAGGAAGTGCTGATCTACCTCGGCGCCTGGCCGCAATGGGCACTGCAGGCCGTGATCGCGGTGCTCGCGCTGTTCTTCGCGCAGGTGATCTCCAACGTCGGTGCGACCGTGATGATGGTGCCGATGGCCATCAACATCGCGCTGGCCTCGAGCGGCAACCCGGCCGTCTATGCGCTGATCGTCGCGATATCGACGTCGAACACCTTCGTCATCGCGAACGCGAACCCCGTACTGACGATCGTTGGCGGTCCCGGCGGCTACCGCCGCCGCGACTTCTGGCGCGTCGGCCTGCCGCTGACGGTGCTGCTGCTGATCACCTTGCTCGTGTCGGTGAACTGGCTGTTCTTGCGGTGACCCGGACCCGGTAGGGCGCAACAAGCGAAGCGCATTGCGCCGTCATCTGGCACGGCGAAAAAAAACGCGAGCCGTGAGGCGAAGACCTCTCGGAATCGCGCGAATGGCGCAATGCCCTTCGGTCATGGCGCCTACGGCAACGCCACTACGCCGTTCGCAACCCGCAACGGCACCGGCGCGAGGCCGTTCCGGCACGGGCCGCCGAGCACGGCACCGGTCGGGATGTCGAAGGTCGCGCCGTGAGCGGCGCAGATGACGGTGCCGTCCTTGATCAGGAACTTGCCGGGCGCCCAGTCGAGCCGCCGTCCCGCGTGCGGGCATTCGTTGTGATACGCGAAAACCTGGTCGCCGCGGCGCAGCAGGATCAGGCTGAATCCGCCGGTACTGCTGTCGATGTCGACGGCGCGCGCGCCGCCGTCGGGAATCTCGTCGAGGCGGCACAGCGCCTTGCCGGCATCGGCACTGACTTCAAGCACTTGAGTTGCTACCGGAAAACCCCACACTGGGCTTTCGCATCATGCCACACGGAGTCGAGGTGCCCATGGCCGCTGTCCTGTTCCGTCTGCCGCGTACGCGCCACCCGCTGCTGCGGGCGTTGTCGACGCTGCTCGGCCTCCTCGTCATCGGCGTCACGCTCGTGTTCGGCTTCTTCCTCGTGCTCGGCCTCGCCGCGATCGGCGCAGCCGTCTGGGCGGCGCGCCAGTTCGCCAAGCGGCCGGACGCGACCGGCGCGGACCCGTCGCCGCGCGCGCAGGCCGATCGCCCGGCACCGGCCGGCGTCATCGAAGGCGAATTCGTCGTCGTGCGCGAGCCGGTTTCGCCGCCGCGCTGAGCGGCGTCAGCCGACGTCCGGCGCGAGCAGTTCCAGCGCCATCACGATCGCATCCTCGCGTCCGCGCGCGGCCGGGTAATAGTTCGGACGCCGGCCGATCTCGTTGAAACCCAGCGAGTGGTAGAGCTGGATCGCGCGCGGATTGCTCGGCCGCACTTCGAGGAAGATCCGTTCGGCGCTGTGCCAGCGCGCCAGATCCATGAGCCGGCGCATCAGCCGCCGGCCGTGGCCTTCGCCTTGCGCGTCGGGTGACACGCAGACATTGAGTACGTGCGCCTCGCCGGCGGCAACCGACAGAATTCCATAGCCGATGATGACGCCGTCGCGCACGAGCACCCAGCAGTTGTAGCCGGCGCGCAGGCAGTCGCGGAAGATGCCCTCGCTCCACGGAAATTCGTAGGCGCGCGCTTCGAGTGCCGCGACGTCGGGCACTTCTTCCAGACGCAGCGGACGCATGTCCGGCATGCCGGATTTCAGCATCGCTACCACGACTGCCCCCGCAGATGCCGGCGCAGCGGCCGCAGCGCCTGCCACAGCAGCCGCTTCGCGAGCGCGTTGCCGCGCCATTCTTCCGGCGCCGCCGTGACGATGATCGTCGCCGCCTGCTGCGCCGCCGTCGGCAGCTGCGCACCGAGCACGCGCGCGAGCGGCTGGCCGAGCACGAGGAACGCGGCGGCATTCTGATCGAGGTCGGGCAGCCGGCCGTCGCGCGGCGCCTGCCAGTGCAGCGCGTTTTCCGGGACGCCGAGCGCGGCCGCCAGCAGCTTCGCACTCGCCCCCGCCGCGGATTCGCAGATCACGGCGATGCGCACGCCGCTCGCGTCGCCCGCCGCAACCGCATCGCCTTCCGGCAGGGCCGCCGCCGGAGGTGCCGGCGTACCGCGCGAACGCAGCCGGTACGCGACGACGCCCATCGCGTCGAGCTGGCGCAGCCGGTGCGGCGACAGTGCGAGCGCGCTCATGCGGCCACCTTCGCGCCGAGGCTCGCGAGCCGCGCGACGAACGCGGCATAAATCTGATCCAGCGCCTGGCCGTAGGCGACGATCGTCGCGGGAATCTCCGCGTCGGCCGCGGCGATACGCGAGGCATAGACCTCCTCGGCGAGCAGCGTGCCCGCCTGTTCGACGCGCATCTGCAGCGCCACGTCGACATGCCACACGCCGGCATCCTCGACGCGCTCGAAGCGCTGGATCACCGCACTGACACGCACCGCGTTCGCGCTCGCCGGCAGGCGGTCACTGACCTGCGGTGCGGCGTCGATGCCGCGCAGCACACGGATCAGCCGCCGCTGCAGCATGCGCGCGAGCGGATCGCTCCACTGGCGATAGTGATACGTGCGCAGCGCATGTCCATCCTTGTCGAGCGCGTAGATCAGCGACTGGTCGGCGTAGATGCCGTCGGCGCTGAAGATCGCGACGTCGAGCGGCACGGCGAACCGTGCCGTGTGCGCGGGCGGCAGCACCGGATCGGGCAACCGGTACCAGGTCACTTCGGGTACGGGCACCGACTCGCAACCGCCGAGACCCAGCAGCAGCGCCATCAGCACGGCCTTCGCCGCGTTCATCGTTCGGACTCCTCCGGCGCATCGTTCTTCGGCGCCAGCAGCAAACGATTCGGATTCTTGCGGATCTCGCGGCTGAATTCATCCACGTTGCGGCTCGCACTGTCGAGGTGGTGCACGATCGTGTCGATGCGGCCCGACAAGGTCGCGAGCACGGCGCGCAGGTCGGTGACGGCCGCATCGACGCCGGGCTTGTTGTCGCGCGTCATTGCGGCGATATCCTTGAGTGCGCTGTCGAGATTGATCCTGCTCGCCTCGAGGTCGCGGCTCAGCGCGCGCACGTCGCCGAGGATCGCGCTGACCGCCTCGCGGTTGGCGGGCTTGAGCAGGTCGTTCACCGAATCGGAGGCTTCGGTCAGCCGCACGAGCAGTTCGCGCGCCTGGTTCAGCACTTCGGGCGTGCTCTTGTCGAGCGAGCCGGTGATGGAATCCACGCGCTGCGACAGGTTGCGCACGAGCGGCGTGATCTGGTCGCGCGTCAACGTCGTGACTTCGGCCGCGAGTTCGTTCATCGCGCCGAAGATGTCGGTGCTCTCCTCGCCCTTGATCTCCGCACCGACCGGCAGCGGCGTCTTCTTCATGCCTTCGCGGATTGCGACCGTGACGTCGGCGAGCAGCCCGCTCGACTGCAGCCGCGCGACCGAGTCCTCGGGGATCGGCCAGTCGGCGCGCAGGCTCAGCGCGATGCGATAGCGCGTGCCGTCGTCGCCGCGCTCGGGCACGACGCCGTCGACCTGGCCGATGCGGTAGCCCTGGTAGAACACCGGCGCGCCGGGCCGCAACCCGGTCACGTTGCGATAGTAGGTGTGATAGTCCGCCTCGCCGCCGCGCTTGCCGGTGATCAGGTACAGCGTAAACAGCAGCAGCGCGAGGGCCACGAGCACGACGCCGCCGACCAGGGTGTAATTGACGTGGTCGCGTTTCACGCGGCGCTCCGTTTCATGCTTCTTCCTCGGTGAGTCGGCGCAGATAGGCGTCCGCATCGACGACGACTTCGCGCGGCCGTCGGTTCAGCAGATCCTGGATGCGTTCGTTGTCGGAGCGGCGCACCGCGTCGACCGTGTCGGTCATCAGCACACGCCCTTCGTCGAGCACGGTAATCGTATCGGCGATCTTGAACGCGCTCTCGAGTTCGTGCGTGACGACGACGATGGTCATGCGCAGCGCATCGCGCAACCGCAGGATCAGTTCGTCGAGCTCGGCCGAGACGACCGGATCGAGTCCGGCCGACGGTTCGTCGAAGAACAGCAGTTTCGGGTCCATGACGATCGCGCGATGGGACAGGGCGGGCTCTTCGGCGGCGACGCG
>CAMLLF010000132.1 GCA_946480705.1 uncultured Lysobacteraceae bacterium
AGGTCGTTGTCACTGCCGCGGCCGAGGCTGACGGGCGCATCCAGCGCACGGCTCAGCGGCGCGGCCAATGCCTGACCGTTGTAGGACAGCACCACGAGTTCCAGCCTGACCGACATTCACGCTCCCTCGTGCGCGTCCGATGCGTTTCGGAACCTGCGGCGCTTACCGGTCGCGCTGCGTCGCTGCGGAACCGACCCGTGCGCACACAGGCCAAGCCCTGAAAATTTTGAAGCTATCAAAACCCTTCCCCCTTCGCAAACGCATCACGCCGCCGCCGCTGCCCGCATGCATCGCGTATCGGCGGCACGCGTCTCGCGCGTCGAGACCGCGCTGCGATGTCATGGCGACGTAGTGCGCAAAGGCTACGCTCGAACCGGGAACTCCGACACGGAAACACCGAGCACGACCGCGCGATAACGGTTCGCCGCTACGCTGCGCGTAATTGCGCCCGTTGCCGACAACGGCTACATCACAAATTGTTGACGCAGTATTACGGCGCGCGGGAGAGGAAATATGAAACCGGGTCACAAAGGCCAAACCTGCTCTTTGCACTGCGCTTTCTTTTCGCCTAAATTGCATACGACGCCCTCCCTCTCCGATTCGCAGGCATGGACGCAACTGTAAACGCGCGCGTCACTCCGATCATTTCCGGCAAAGGTCCACACTCCGACCTTGCGCCGGGGAACGCGCTCGTGGCAGGCATGCGGCTGCGCGAGTTCGAAATCGTCGAGACGCTCGGCGAAGGCGGGTTCAGCATTGTGTATGGCGCGCGCGACCTGCAGCTCATGCGCGACGTCGCAATCAAGGAATACATTCCCATCTCGCTCGCGGGCCGTGTCGCATCGACGACGGTCCGCATCCGTTCCGAGCACAATCGCGAGACGTTCGAGGCCGGTCTCAACGGCTTCATCAACGAAGCGCGCCTGCTCGCCCAGTTCAAGCACCCCGGCCTCGTCGAAGTGCTGCAGTTCTGGGAAGAAAACGGCACGGCCTACATGGTCATGCCGCGCTATACCGGCAAGACGCTGCGGTCCGTACTCAAGGACATGGGCGGCAAGGGCGACGAGCCCTGGCTGCGCGGCATCGTCGCTCCGGTGCTCGATGTGCTCGACCTGCTGCACTCGCGCAACGTGTTCCATCGCGACATCGCGCCGGACAACATCCTGATCAAGAACGACGGCACGCCGGTGCTGCTCGACCTGGGCTCGGCGCGCGAAGTCGTGACCGGTCTGCAGAAAGCGATCACCGTCGTCGTCAAGCCGGGCTACGCGCCGATCGAACAGTATTCGAGCGACTTCGCGCTGCCGCAGGGTCCGTGGACCGACGTCTACGCCGTCGGCGCGCTGCTCCACTTCGCGATCGTCGGCTGTCCACCGCCGGCATCGATCTCGCGCATCATGAAGGATTCGCTGCAGCCGTTGGCCGATGCCGGCCTCAGCGGCTACTCGCGCGAATTCCTCACGGCGATCGACCGCGCGCTCGCGCTGCAGCCGACCGACCGTCCGCAGTCGATCGCGGAACTTCGCGCGCTGCTGCGCGTGACCGAGAACGACAGGACCATCATCAATCTCGCGCCGCCGCCGCAGATTTCATCCGCGATCCTCGCGGCCGCGCCGGCCACGGCCGACGCACCCGAGATCGTCGAGCCGGTCGCGGTCGACATCGACCTTCCGGGCGGCGGCGAAGACGAACGCACCGTCATCGTGTCGGCGCAGGAAGTCGCCGCGCTCGTGCAGCAGCTCGCCGGCGCGAAAGCCGCCGCGGCGGCCGCGGCCGCTGCCGAACGGGCAACGCCCGTGGCGCAGACCGTCGCGGAACCACCGCCCGTCGTCGATGTCGTGCCGATCGCACCGCTCGTCGCTGCGGCCCATGCGGCCGCCGTCGAAGCCGAAGCCTCGCCGGCAGAGTCCGCTGCCGTCGACATGGCTCTGCCCGAGCCCGAAACGCCGATCGCCGCTGTGGAACAGTCTGCACCGGCCAGCATCGTCGACATTTCCACTCGTGTACCGCTCGTCGCCGGCGTCGCGCCGCCGCTGGCCGACATCGCCGAACCCGCGCCGCTGATGGCCGAGCCCGTCGCGCCGGAGCCCGCGGTTGTGCCGGAGCCCGTGGTTGCGATGGCCGAAACCGGTGCGGAACCGCCGCCCGCGCCCGTCATCGAAGCCAGGGTCGCCGCCGCACCGCCGCTGTCGGCGTTCGAGTTGACGCTGGAACCGATGGACAAGCCCGAGCCCGTCGTCGAGCGCGAACCCATTGTCGTCTCCGAATCCCGTCTCGAGCCGATATCGCTGCCGCCGGTGCGCGCCGCGACTCCGCCGCCGCCGTCGGCTTCGCCCGACAACGAGGCGACCGCGGTCATGCCCGCGCCGCGTCCGCTCGTCGATGTCGCGAAGACGAAGCCGGTCGCGCCGCCCAGGCCGGCCGCCGCCGCAAGCGACGCGACGGTCGTCATGCCGGCGCCCGATGCGCTCGCGCTCGCACGCAGCGTGGCCGCCTCGGCACCGGCGCCGGTCGCGGCCAACGCGAACGAGCCGACCGTGATCCTGCCGTCGCCGGTCGCACTTGCGAAACCGGCACCGTCGGCACTCGAGCTCGATCCTCTTGCGATGCCGTCCAAGCACGTTAAGCCCGACAGCAACAGTTTTCCCGAAATGGAAGATTTGCTGTCGGGACGTCTCGCGACCGAATCGCGTCCCGTCGCCGTTCCGGCCGCGCCGCCGGCACGCGTCGACGCACCGAACAGCAACAAGCCCGCCGTTGTCGTCGCAGCCCCGCCGCCGTCGCGGCCGTGGCTGCTGCCGGCCATCGGCGGCAGCGTGCTCGTCGTCGCCGCGACGCTGCTGACCTGGTATCTGACGTCGAGCCCGGAAACCGTCGCGCCGCCGCCGATCGTCGCGGAAACGCCGGCGACCCCGGCCGCGTCCGGCGAAACCACCGCGCCTGCGGCGACGGCCGCCAGCGAGACGCCGCCGGCCGCCGCCATCGATCCGAATGCGCCGGCCGCGGTCGACCCGAATGCGCCGCTCGCGGCCGCCGATCCGAACGCCGCGACGCCCGCACCAGTCGATCCGAACGCCGCAGCGCCGGCCGCGGTCGATCCGACTGTCGCGGCTGCCGCGCCGGTCGATCCGAATCAGGTGCTCGCGCCGCTCGCGGCGCCGAGCGAAACGACGTCGGCCAGCTTCGAAGGCCCGGGCCAGACCCTGCCGCCCGCAGTAACGCCGCCGCCGGCCGATCCGGTCGCGCAGGCGCCCGCTGCACCGGCCTCATCGGCAGCGAGCACGCCCGCGCCGGTCAGTGCCGACGCCGTAAAGACCGTCGACCTGACGGCCTCGACCGCGCCGCGCAGCGAGGAAACGAGCCGTCCGCGAGAATCCGCAACCCGCGCGAAGCGCGATGCGAATAAAGTGGCGTTGGCCAAAACCGGAAATGTGAAACTCAGCATTCAGCCCTGGGGCGAGGTGTGGATCAACGGAAGCCTCAAGGGCGTCAGCCCGCCGATGCGCTTCCTGCAGCTCGAGCCGGGTACCTACAACGTGGAACTGCGCAATCCGGGCCTGCAGTCGATGCGCCGGCAGCTCGTCGTGACGGCCGGTCAACCGGCCGCGATCGAACACCGTTTCCAGCAGGCTGCCGGAGGCGGTACCGCCGGGCAATAACGACGCCGGTCCGCCGGTCGCGCGAAAGGCGCGAAAGAAACAGGACGTCGGGGGGCGCCTGTCGAACCAGATCCAGCCGGCGGTTTCCGCCGGTGCGCCGTCGGTTTTGCGCCGACGGCGTTCGCGTCACTGCGGCACCGCCGCATGGCGCGGCCGTCCGAAGCGTCCCGGGGCGCTTCGGGCCGAACGATCACGGAACTGAGATGAACAGGGGAGCGTCACTTGCTTAATACGGAATTCAAGGCCCAATCCCGTCGCGCCGCCAAGCTCGCGCTGGCGTTCGCTTTTGCTGCCTGTCTCGGCGCCTGCGCCGCCAACAAGCCCAAGCCCGCGCCCGCACCGCCGCCGGATCCGGCCGAAGTCGCTCGCCAGCAGGCCGAAGCGCGCGGCAAGGACACGCTGGCCAAGGGCGTCGGCGAATACGAAGGCGGCTCCTACGCGCAGGCCGAGGCGACGCTGCTCTCGCCCGACATCTGGGCCGCGAGCGACACGATCAAGATTTCCGCGCTGAAGCATCTGGCCTTCACCTACTGCGTGACCGAACGGCCCTCGCTGTGCCGCCAGTCGTTCGAACGAGCGCTGCAGCTCGATCCGAACTTCGACCTCACGCCGGCGGAACACAACCACCCGCTCTGGGGGCCCGAATTCAAGAATGCGAAGAATGCACAATAGCCGTTCGTGATGTCGGCGCGCGGCCCTGACCGCACGCAGACCGAAATACCAGCGCGGCCTCGGCCGCGCGCGTATCGAAACAGGGGTGACAATGAGTTTGATCGATGTCGATTCGCTGCTCGCACCGGTAGGCGCCGACGGCTCCTGCGGGGTCGAGCTCGACTACGACGGCGAGTTCCTCGCGCTCGAGCGCAGCGTCGAAGGCCAGCCCGAGCGCCAGTACGGCGACACGGTGATCCCGGCCGAAGGACCCGACTGGGCGCTCGTGCAGAGGCAGGCCGTGAGCCTGCTCGGACGCAGCAAGGACTTTCGCCTCACCGTGTTCGTCGCCCGCGCGCTCGCACGCAGACACGGGCTTCCCGGCGCCGTCGAGGGCGTCGCGCTGACGCTCGAACTCGCGCGCCGCTACTGGAACGACGCATTTCCCGCGCTGCAGGTCGACGGCGAATACGATCCGCTGCCGCGCAGCAATGCGCTGAACAGCCTCTCCGCGGCCGAGGGCCTGCTCGGCGACCTGCGCGCCATCGCGCTGCCGACGCGGCAGCTCGGCGCGCTGGAACTGTCGGTCATCGAGAAGGTCGCCGCGAATCGCGACACGTCGGGATCCGCCGCGATCGCTCGTCATCAGATAGAGCCGCTGCTGCTCGAGGAGATCGGCGCCGGCAATCCGCATCTGGCCGCGCTCATCGAACTGCGCGCGCACGTGCGCGAACTGGACGCGCTGTGCCGTGAGCAGATGGGATCGACCGAATCGCCGGATCTGCCGGAACTGCTTGCCTGGATCGATCTCGTGTTTCCGCCGCCGCTGCAACGCAAGGCCGCCGGCGGCGATGCGCCGGACGCCGGCGACGCAGGCGGCGAGACGGCCTCGGCGGAAGATTCCGGAACCGTTGCGGGCGAAGGCGGCGGCGGCGTACCGCGCCGCGCGCTGACGCGTCAGGACGCGGTCCGCATGCTCGACGCGGTCTGCGAATTCCTCGAGGCGACCGAGCCGGCGAATCCCGCGCCGCTGCTGATCCGGCGCGCGCGTGGGCTCATCGGCATGGACTTCCTGCAGATCCTGCGGGAACTCGCGCCCGACGGTCTGGCCCAGGCCGAACTCCTGGCCGGCACGAACCGGAGCTGACCATGACTTCGTTCGCGACCGGAATCCGATTCGACGCTGTACCGCCCGACCTGGCCGCCGCCGTGCAGCCGGCAGGTTCGTCCCCAGGCAGTCCGACGCCTGTCCCGCTTTGCACGAATACCGTTGGCACGTACATCGACAGATCAGTGGCGAATTCCAGGAGATTGCGCAGATGAGCGGTTCCAAATACACCCGCACCAACAAGAGCAGCGCGCAGAAGTTCATCGGCCGCAACCGGGCGCCCCGCGTGCAGATCGAATACGACGTCGAGGTCTACGGCTCCGAGAAAAAGGTGCAGATCCCGTTCGTCATGGGCGTCATGGCCGACCTCGCCGGCAAGCCCGTCGAAGACCTGCCGCCGGTGGCTGACCGCAAGTTCCTCGAGATCGACATCGACAACTTCGACGACCGCATGAAGGCGATCAAGCCGCGCGTCGCGTTCACCGTGCCGAACACGCTGACCGGCGAAGGCAACATGGCCGTCGACATCACGTTCGAGAGCATGGACGACTTCTCGCCGGGCGCGATCGCGAAGAAGGTCGATGCGCTGTCGCAGCTGCTCGACGCGCGCACGCAGCTCAACAACCTGCTGACCTACATGGACGGCAAGACCGGCGCCGAGGAACTGATCGCGAAAGTGCTCAACGATCCCACCCTGCTGAAGTCGCTGGCGGCCGCGCCGCAGGCGCCGAAGGCCGACACCGACAACAGCGCCGGCTGAGCGCACAGACCACGGGGAATCCACTCATGGCGCAGAATCAAGCTCTCCAGGAAAAACAGACTGCTTTTGCCGAAGCCGGCGATTTCGCATCGCTGCTGCAGAAGGAGTTCAAGCCCAAGACCGACGAGGCCAAGGAGGCCGTCCAGATCGCCGTGCGCACGCTCGCCGAGCAGGCGCTGTCGAACACGGTCACGATCGGGCACGACTCGTACAAGGCGATCGAGGCGATCATCGCCGAGATCGATCGCAAGATGTCCGAGCAGATCAACGCGATCATCCATCACGCCGATTTCCAGCAGCTCGAGAGCGCCTGGCGCGGTCTGCACTATCTCGTCAACAACACCGAAGTCGACGAGATGCTCAAGATCAAGTTCATGACGATCTCCAAGCGCGACCTGCATCGCACCCTGCGCCGCCACAAGGGCATAGGCTGGGATCAGAGCCCGATCTTCAAGAAGATCTATGAAGCGGAATACGACCAGCTCGGCGGCGTTCCCTACGGCTGCATCGTCGGCGACTATCACTTCGACCACTCGCCGCCGGACGTGGAACTGCTGACTGAAATGTCCAAGATCGCGGCCGCGTCGCATTGTCCCTTTATCGCGGGCGCGGCGCCGACGACCATGCAGATGGAAACCTGGCAGGAGCTCGCGAATCCACGCGACCTGACCAAGATCTTCGAGAACACCGAATACGTCGCCTGGCGCAGCCTGCGCAATTCGGAGGACTCGCGCTATCTCGGCCTGGCCATGCCGCGCTTCCTCGCCCGTCTGCCCTACGGCGCGCGCACGAATCCGATCGACGAGTTCGACTTCGAGGAGTCGACCGACGGTGCCACGCACAGCAACTACTGCTGGGCCAACTCGGCGTACGCGATGGCGGTCAACATCAACCGCTCGTTCAAATACTACGGCTGGTGCACGTCGATCCGAGGCGTCGAGTCCGGCGGCGCGGTCGAAGGTCTGCCGACGCACACGTTCCCGTCCGACGACGGTGGCGTCGACATGAAGTGTCCGACCGAGATCGCGATCTCCGACCGCCGCGAAGCCGAGCTCGCGAAGAACGGCTTCATGCCGCTGATCCACCGCAAGAACACCGATATCGCCGCGTTCATCGGCGCCCAGTCGCTGCAGAAGCCGTCCGAATACTACGATCCGGATGCAACCGCGAACGCGAACCTCGCCGCGCGCCTGCCGTATCTGTTCGCGTGCTGCCGCTTTGCGCACTATTTGAAATGTATCGTGCGCGACAAGATCGGTTCCTTCATGGAGCGCGACGACATGCAGCGCTGGCTCAACGACTGGATCATGAACTACGTCGACGGTGATCCGGCCAATTCGTCCCAGGAGACCAAGGCGAGCAAGCCGCTGGCGGCTGCCGAGGTCCAGGTGGAAGAGGTGGAAGGCAACCCGGGTTTCTACACCTCGAAATTCTTCCTGCGCCCGCACTATCAGCTCGAAGGGCTGACGGTGTCGCTGCGCCTGGTTTCCAAGCTTCCGTCCGTCAAAGCTGGCGGGCAGTGAGGGCTGAGCGAGGCCTATACCGACGCTCGGCAGGACTGAACCGGCTCCCCCTGGTAATAGGCCGGCTCTTTTTATCCATCGAAGTTAAGGACTAAACGTATGGCAACTCTCGGAATGGGCTCAAATCTTCTCGCGTCCCCCGCGCTTTCGGTCGATACCGCACCGAAAGACTCGCAGCAGGACATGTTTGCGCAGTTCGCGGGCATCGACGGCGAATCGAAAGATTCGAAGCACTCGAACTGGGTTGATGTGCTGAGCTTTGCTTACGCGGTCAGCCAGTCGTCCTCGACGCACACGGGCGGCGGCGGCGGCGTGGGCAAGGCCAACTTCAGCGAACTCGTCATCACCCACTATGTGGACAAGGCGACGGCGAATTTCCTGAAGTACTGCGCCAGCGGCAAGCCGATCGGTCAGGTCGTCGTTTCGTGCTGCAAGGCCGGCGACGGCTCGCAGGAATACATGAAGGTAACGCTGAACGACGTGCTGATCACGCACGTGCGTCCGGTCGGCGCGACGAACAGCCCGCGCGTCATCGAAGAAATCGGCATGTCCTACGCCAAGATCAAGGTCGAAGTGAAGGAACAGAACGCCGATGGCTCCATGGGTGCAGCCGTTACCGGCGCCTGGGACGTCAAGCAGAACAAGGCGGCCTAAGCAACATTGCGACGCCAGCTTCGTCACCGCCGGCGTCGATTTGTTCGTTCCCGGTGCGGAGGCGGCGCGAGCCGCTCTCCGTCACCGGCATTTTCGTCGTAAACCAGCAGGAACCGTTGCGCATGGACGCCACCTTGTCTGCCACGATGCGTCGCGATCAGTCCCTGGCCGAACAGCAGGCCGAACTCGTCGCGAAGATTCGCACTCAACCGGACAGCCTGCCGCTGCGCGTGCATCTCGCCCAGCTCAGCATGCTGACCGGCAACTGGACGCGCGCGGTCGCGCAGCTGCTGCCGCACTTCGACATCTTTGCCTTGCCCTCGCAGGCCGAAGGC
>CAMLLF010000133.1 GCA_946480705.1 uncultured Lysobacteraceae bacterium
CAGCAGGCCCGTGACGACGAGCGTACCGAATCCCGAGAGACGGTCCGGATCCTTGTAGAACGGCGGCGCGCCGTGCGGCCGGCTCGCGACGTAGATGAACAGCACGGTCGGCAGGATCACCGCCGCGACCGCGACGACCTGCAGCACCCAGCGTGCGAACCAGCGCGGCAGGCGCCGCGGCCACTGCTCGGCGATGCCGAACGCGATCATGGCGACGAAGCCGATCAGCACCGTGCGAAACATCACGACCGGCGCGCCGGTCTTCCAGGTCGGCGACAGGATCAGCCCCCAGAGCAGCGCGAGCGCGAGCGTCGCGATGACGCGGCGGCGATTGAACACCTGTGCGAAACCCCGCGGTGGCGGCGATGCGGTCGACATGGCGCAACGATAACCGGGAACCGCGCGAAGGCGAGCGGCCGGATGGATCTCTGCGACCGGGAACCGATTCGTCGGGATGAACGACGCCGGTGCGCGATGAGCGGCGTGCGCAATAGCCCCCCGAAGCTTGCTCGGGGAGAGGGCCGGGTCTGCCCTCTCCCCGACGGCTGTCGGGGAGAGGGAGCCAGGAACCTTTCGTCACTCGCCACCGTCGTTCGCACCACACACGCCGTCATTCATCGCAGCACCCCTGACACGACGGCGAGCGCTGCCCGAGTCTCCCGCCACGCATCGACTCGGGGAATCGCCATGATCATCGTTCACATCGTTGCCGGATCGCTCGCTCTGGTTGCCGGCATGACCGCGCTGCTGGCGCGCAAGGGAGGCGTCTGGCATCGCCAGGCCGGTCTCGTGTTCGCGATCGCGATGCTCGTGATGACCGCGATCGCGCTCGCGGCCGCCTGGCTCTGCTCAAGCGGCAGGTGCTGTGCACCGAGCCTGAGCAGCTTGCGGCCGAGCGCGATGGCCCCCGAGGACATGATGACCTCGACCGGCGCGGTGCTCGCCGCGCTGAAGTTCGAGCGCATCTCGATCATCGCCGGCGTGCTGACGTTCTACCTCGTCGCGACCGGCGTGCTGGCCGTGCGCAAGCCGGTGAACGAATCGCGCGGCACGCTCACGGTGTTCATGATCGTCGCGTTCCTGATCGGTCTGTTCGGCTACGGCGCCGGCTTCGACGTCGCGGCGAATCCGAAGACGGCGGCCTGGGCGCCGATGTTCTTCGTGTTCGCGAGCGTCGCGCTGCTGGCCGCTGCGTCCGATCTGCGCCTGCTGCGCCGCGGCTCGCTGCAGGGCACGCAGCGGCTCACGCGGCACCTTTGGCGCATGGGGCTCGCGCTGACGATCGCGAACATGTCGTTCTTCATCGGCCAGGCCACGTTCATCCCGGCGCCGTTCAATCATCCGCTGCTGCGCGCGCTGCCGGTGCTGCTGTCGCTGGGCATGACCGTGTACTGGGTCGTGCGCGTGAACGTGAAGCGCCCCGCGGCGGCAGTTGCCGCCGCGTAACCAGCATGCAGGCGGCAGTTGCCGCCGTGCCGACGGGCTGAACCCGTCCGACGTCCGTCGCGATCGCCGCCGGCAATGACGTGCCGGCGGCGATCGTCCGGATCAGTCCTTGATCGAACCACCGAAGCGATACGCGAACTCGATGAAGTACTGCCGCCCGATCGGATCGAACTGGAACTGGTCGTAATACGGATAGATCGGATTCGTCGCGTCGCGGTGCGGCGGCGTGTTGCGCAGGTTCGCGACGGCGACGCCGAGCCGCGCGCGTTCGTTGATGGTCCAGTCCGCCGACAGGTTGTAGGTCATGCTCGGTCCGTAGCGGCCGCTCTGGTCGTATTTCGGCAGCGAGCCGTAGCGCTGGCCGAACAGCGTCGTCGTCACCGGCCCATAAGTCCATGCGACGCTGCCGCTGACCTTGCTGCGCAGGTTGTCGTTGCCGCGATCGTCGCGCACGTTGATCGGCTCGTCGCCCGGGAATTGTTGATAGGTGTACTTCAGCACGCCGGTGTAGTTGAACCGGAATGCGAAGCGGCCGAGCCGCTGCGTTTCGAGTCGATAGTTGAGGCTTGCGTCGATGCCCGCGTTGCGCAGCGCGGCGGCGTTGATCGGATACGTGTTCGCGCCGTTGATCTGGCCCGGCGATACCGGCGCGTCGGCCGCGTTGCGGCTCACGAGCGCGAGCGCCTGCACGCAGGTCGGCGAGGTCGGGTCCATCACGACGCCGCCTTCGGTGACGCCGAGCCGGCAGTCGGCCTCGGTGCGCAGGATTTCGTCGAGGCTGCGGTCGGTGATCGCGCTGCTCAGGCGAATGTCGTAGTAGTCGATGCTGAGGTCGAACGCCGGATCCGGCGACCAGACGACGCCGTAAGTGAAGGACTTCCCGGTTTCGCTGTCGAGTTCGCGGTTGCCGCGCCGCGTGCCGCGCACCGACACGCGGTCGTAGTCGCAGTCCGAGTACGGCACGCCAGGCTGGCGCGAACGGCAGAGGTAATAGTCGGTCAGCGTGTAGTACGCGCCGCTCGGACCGGCATAGACGTAGTGCAGATCCGGCGCGCGGAAGCTCGTCGCGGCGCTGCCGCGCACGAGCAGCGTATCGAGCGGACGCCACTCGACGCCGAGCGCCTGCGTGGTCTTCGCCGTGGCATGGCCGGCGAACGAATAGCGGTCGTAGCGCAGCGCCGGCGTCAGATTCAGCGACGCGAGCACCGGCACGCGGAACTCCGTGCCGAGCGCGAAGCGGCTGCGCGAGCCGCTGCCGCCGGTGCCGGTCCAGCCGAAGTAGCGGTTCGCGATGACCTCGGGATCGATCTTCATCGCATAGGACTGCGCGCCGTATTCGGCGACGGCCGCCATGCCGACATCGCCGGCCGGCAGCGCGAACAGCGTGCCGTTGTCGATGCCGAGGTTGAACGACTCCGCGCGCGTGTGCGCGTCGATCGGCGTGAAGCGCGAGATCGACTCGTATTCCGCACGCGTCAGCGGCTGGTACAGGCGAGAGACGTCGGGTCGGAAAATCGTATAGCCCGTGTCGTCGTCGATGCCGAGCGATTCGCCGAGAAAGAAGCGGTCCGCTTCGGCCGCGACTATCGCGCGATGCGCCTGCACCATGCGGAAGCGCGCATGCGAATAGCCGGCGTCGTAGTGCCAGTCGCCGACCTCGCCTTCGATGCCGAGGTTGAGCGAACGCGTCGTGTCGCGGTTGTAGTCGAGGATCGCATCGAGGCCGCCGACTTCCTCGGGCGTGAAGATGCGCTGCCATGCCTCGTAGGTGCCGGTGTCGGCGTTGATGAAGGTGTTGTCGCCCGAGCCGCTGTAGCCCCAGAAATTCGGCCCGCCGCCGAACTTCGCGCGCGTGTGTGCGGCCTGGAAATCGAGATACGCGCGCAGGTCGTCCTCGATGCGGTAGGTCAGCGAGGCGTAGCCGACGCCGTTCTCGCGTTCGTTCTGCACCGTGCCGTAGAGCGCTTCGGTGCTGCCGCAGAAATAGCCGCGGTTCGGCCGGAAGCTGTAGCGCACGCTGCCGCGGTCGAGATGCGACAGCCCATCGCAGGTCGCCTGGCCCGGATCGATGTACTGCAGCGTCGCCGGATTCCAGCGCAGGAATACGCGCGACGCCACCGCGGGGCCGCTCAGCGTGGGATTGTCGTTCAGCGAATCCTGGAATTCGCGCTGGTACTGGAAGATCGGGTCCTGCCTGTAGAACTCGACGCCGAAGATCGCATCGAGCGCACCGACGCTGCCGCCGCCGCTCAGCTGCAGACGCTGCGAGAACCCGCCGCCGTCGCCGGTGTCGCCGACGCGGTAGCTCACGGTCGCGCCGTCGGCCTTCTTTTTCAGGATGAAATTGATGACGCCCGAGATCGCGTCCGAACCGTAGATCGCCGACGCGCTGCCGGTCAGCACTTCGATGCGGTCGATCATCGATACCGGAATGTTCGCGATGTCGGCGAAGTTGCTCTGGCCGTTGTAGGCCAGCGGAAAATCGGCCAAGCGCCGGCCGTTGAGCAGCACGAGCGTGTAGCCGGGACCGAGCCCGCGCAGGTCGACCTGCTGCGCGCCCGGCGTGAAGCCCTGGAACTGCTGCGTCTGCACGGATCCGGTCGACTGCGTCAGCGAGCGCACGACGTCGTAGACGGTCGCGAGGCCTTTCGCGCGAATGTCGTCGGCGGTGACGACGGTGACCGGCGCCGGCCCTTCGATCGTCGCGCGCGGAATGCGCGAACCGGTGACGAGCACGCTTTCGAGTTCGACCTCGTCCTTGCGTTCCTGCGCGGCGTCCTGTGCGTGTGCGGACGGCGGCACTGCCGCGAAACCCGCGAAGGCGATAGCCAGATACAACGGTGTGCGATGCATGATTCCCCCGAGCCATTCCACGTACACGGCGCAACGATCCGGCGCGACGCAACACGACGCGCACATTTTTTGGGACGAGCACACCCGCCGGCGCCGCGACTCGGCCGGTGTCCGTCGTGTAGTGAGCAGCGCCCCCGTCGGCGCTTCAGTACCGCGCAGCAGCGATGCGGCGGCGGCGAAACCATCGCATGCGCACGCAGTGCGTTCTCGACGGATTTCGCCGCGGCGATGGCGCGCGGCGTCAAAGGCTGCGCTTACGCGAAAGCGTCATATGCGCCAAGAATTGGCGAATCCGGCTGCGCGCGCGCGCGTCGAATTCGACCGCAGCAGACGGGATACTCGCTGCTCTCACGACGAACGAATCGGCAATGAATACGGAGACGCTGGATCAACGCATTGCCGGCGGTCCGATCGGACTGCCCGTTGGCGACGCGCTCGGCGTGCCGTATGAATTCCATCCGTCTGCAGCCATTCCGGACGCGGACCTCATCGAGTATTCGCCGCCGCCCGGCTTTCCGCGCTCGCATGCGCCCGTGCCGCCCGGCACGTGGTCCGACGACGGTGCGCAGGCGCTCTGCCTGCTCGCATCGCCGTTGCACGGCGACGGACTCGATCCCGACGACTTCGGCCGTCGCCTGTTCGACGGGTACGAGAGCGGCCCCATGGCCGTCGACGGGCACGTCTTCCACGTCGGCGTGACGACCGGCACCGCGCTGCTGCGCGCGCAGCTCTGTTGCGCGCTGTATTGCCTGGTCGCAAGGCGTCCGCTGACGGAATCGCCCGAGCCGTGGCGCGATGCCGTCGCGGCGTTGCTGCAGGAGCCGCTGCGCGTGCGTGACTATCGTAGGGCGCAATAAGCGCAGCGCATTGCGCCGGAACGAAGCGAAAGAGCCAGAGCCGCTCCGCGCCCCGACACGCATCGCTGTGCACGCATTGGGTAGCGGCCTTCGGGCCGTGTTCGGCGCAATGCCCTTCGGTTATTGCGCCCTACGTGTTGCGCCCTACATGGTCTCGTGAATCATCCGGCGATCGATGTCGCCGGATCTCGCATCAGCGCGCCGTACTCTGCGCCGTCTGCCCGAACAGGATCTTGCGGCTTTCCTCGGTAATGGTCGGGCGATTTTTGTACGCCTCGGCGTGCGCATACGCGCGCACGGTTGCGGGTCGCCCGGCGATCGCGCGGAACCAGCGGCTGAGGTTCGGGAAATCGTCGAGGTTCTGCTGTTGCCGTTCGTGCGGCACGATCCACGGATAGCAGGCCATGTCGGCGATGCTGTAGTCGCCCGCGATGAAATCGCGGCCGGCGAGGCGGCGATCGAGCACGCCGTAGAGGCGGTTGGTTTCGCGCACGTAGCGGTCGATCGCATACGGAATCCTTTCCGGCGCGTAGGTGCCGAAGTGATGATTCTGCCCGGCCATCGGCCCGAGCCCGCCCATCTGCCAGAACAGCCACTCGGTGACGGTCTTGCGGCCGCGTACGTCGGCCGGCAGGAACTGCCCGGTCTTCTCGGCGAGATACAGCAGGATCGCTCCGGATTCGAACACGCTGATCGCGTCACCGCCGTCGGCGGGTGCGCGGTCGATGATCGCCGGCATGCGATTGTTCGGCGAGAACGCGAGAAACGCCGGGTCGAACTGCTCGCCGGCGCTGATGTCGACCGGCTTGATCGTGTACGGCGTGCCGGTTTCTTCGAGGAACAGCGTGATCTTGTGGCCGTTCGGCGTGGGCCAGTAGTAGAGCTCGATCATGACGCGCGACTCGTGGGGGACGTCGTCAGCGGGTGGGGCTTCTTGTGGTGTGGTTCAAGACTTGCGCGCAAAGCAAACCCATCCCGGCCCCTGCCCTCCGGCAGAACCGCGGGTTCCGAGGGCCCTCGACGCTCGACGGACCGGAGGGCACGGGTTCATGTCATGCAACAGTGAACTAGTAAATATGTTGCTAAAGCCATTATGTGCGACGACGTCGCATCGCCCCGGTGCAACGCAGCAACCTCAGTTCACGGCCTCGCGATACGCGACATCCAGTCCACCTTCGTCGAACACTCCTTCAATCGCCGTCGGCGCCGTGAACACGCCGCGCGCATCGTCCCAGCGGATCGCCTTGTCCGGATACGGATGGCGCAGCGGGACGGGCAGGGTATCGAGGAACGCCGCCATGCCGCCGTCGGGAACATTGGCACGCAGCGCGGTGATGCGGATCACCAGCATGCGGCGCAGCAGTTCGTAGTCGTTGAGACGACGGCGGTAATTCAATGCCGGATCGGGCGTGTCGAGCGACAGCAGCACGAAGCGATTGCCGCTGTCGTTGTAGACGGGCAGCAGGCGCGGACCCGTTTCCAGATCGGCGCGCAGCGAGCGGATGCGATCGGCGTGGCGTTGCTGCGCATCGGCCTCGTCGGCCGGCGCGGCCGCGAGCAGGGTGCGCGTCGCGTCGACGAACGGCGCAAGACGATTGGCCGTCGCCTGCGGGCGGAAAGTCAGGTTGTCGATCAGGTGTTCGCTGCAGGTCGAACGCGCCATGTCGACCAGCGGCGGCGTCGCGGGCTGGGGATCCTCGCCCTGCCAGCAGCGCCGCAGCGCGGCGCCGAGACCGGGAAACAGCGAACGCGCGATGACGTCGCTCATCCGCGACGCGTCATAGGCGTAGACGTCGAGGCTCGCCGCCGCGGCGCTCGGTGCGGCCAGCGTCGCGTCGACGACGGGATCGAGCGCGCGGCGCTGGTCGGGCGTCGCGCGCGCATAGGTCTCGACGAGCAGCCGCTGCAGGTCGGCCAGAAATGTCACCGCGAACATCTTGCTGAGCAGCCAGTCGGCCTGCTCGTCCGCACGGCGCCACAGCGCCGCATGGCGCGCGATCTCCTGGCCGAGTGAGACCGGATCTTCGCCGCTGCCGCCGCGCAGCGCGAGCGCGGCGAACTGCAGCCGGACCGTCAGTCCCGGCACCGGCGGGAAGTGCGCGTTGCGCAGCGGCGGCTCCTGCCACTGCGGCAGCGCACTCGCGCGGTCGAGCCGCGTCAGCCGCAGCCGGTTCGCTTCGATGAGTCGCAACAGCGCGTCGCGATGCCGTACCGCCCACGCACCGCAGTTGCCGAGCGAAGGACGGCAGACCGTCGCGAAGCCGTCGCGTTCGGAGTCGGGCTTCACACCGGGCACGGCCTCGGTCTCGACCGTCTCGCGATCCGCGCCCGCGAGATACGCGTCGACGTGCCTGCGTCCGGCGACGGTGGGCTCGACGCCGTCGGCGGCGCCGAGCCCGGTCAGATACAGCCATGCGTTTTCCGCATCGGCAACGGTGCGTGCGGGTCGCGATGCGACGCTCTGCGCAGCGCCCGACGGCGCTTCGTCGAGGCGGTAGTGGAGAAACGCCACGACCGGCACGGCCGCGAGCGCGAGCAGCACGAAACGCAATCGCCGGCGTGGCCGGCGGCGGAGCGTCGAGGCAGGGCGATACGACGGCATGGCGGCACGCGGCAGTGGCGGTGCCCGCTATGCTGCCATGTTCGCCCGGCGATGCACCGGGCGCCTTCGCTCAGTCGGGCTGCGCCGACGGCGGCGCCACGAACTCGGCGTCACTCTCGAACGCGCCGGGCCCGGCGAGCGGAAGGTCCGGCAGGTTGCTGGCCTCGTCCCATTCCGCCTCGCGCGCGCTGCTGATGCCGCCGACCATGACTTCGACGAGTTCCGTCTGTTCTTCGGCTTCCGTCGCACAGTCGGCCTTTGGTTCCGACGGAATCAGTGCCTGCGCCGCAACCGGCGAACGATCGGCCGGAATCTCCGCCGCCGCCGCACCGAAACTCAGCGCGGCCGCGAGCCCGAGGCCTGCTGCCGCCGGCGCGAACCGGCGGCGCGGCACCGAATACGACACGCAGATATCCGTTTCGCAGCCCGCGAGCAGCGCGCGCCGCTGCGCGTCATCCAGGGCATCGAGGTTGTGCACGCGGCGGCGGCACTGCGTGCAGAAATCGCGCCCCGCTTCGGGGGCGGATTTCCAGCGCAGCGGGCAGGGCGAGTCGATCTTCGGAAACGAGGACATGAGCGGCTCCGGCGGACAGTCGTGACCCCGCTCCGACGCCCGCGCGCGCAATAGCGTCGCAGTGCGGGCGCCGGTTGGCTTGAGCCGAAGGCGAAACCCGCATCGAGGTCGTCGCTTCGGCGAAAACGCCTGGTGGAGCCGAGGGGAGTCGAACCCCTGACCTCCTCATTGCGAACGAGGCGCTCTACCAACTGAGCTACGGCCCCAGGAGGCGCGGAATAAGGCGGCTCGACGCGCCGAAGTCAAGGGTTGCGGCGGGGCGCGGAACGCCGCGCTCGCTTGCCACCGGCGGGGGGCGGCCCTAGATG
>CAMLLF010000134.1 GCA_946480705.1 uncultured Lysobacteraceae bacterium
CCGGCCTGAACGGCCACGCCCGCCGAGTGTCGATCCCGCGCAGATTGCCGCGCGAGTGCTGCCGCTGCGGCGTGCGTTGCTGCACGAGCTGCGCTGGCGGCCGCCGGACGTGAATCGCCGCCGCGTGGCGGTCGCAATCGTCGTCGTGCTGCTCGCGCATCTGCTGCTCGTGCTGCTCGTGCGCGACGGCATGCGCATGAAGCCGTTCGCGGACGACCGCCGCGACGTGCTGCGCGTGTCGCTGATCGAACGGCCGCCGCCGCCGTTGCCCGAGGCGTCGACGGTGCGCGAACTGCCGCCGATGTCGGTCACGGCGCCGCCGACCGGAACGGCACGCAACGCGCCGGCGCCGACGCGCCGCGAGCAGGCCGTCCGCCCGGTCGAAGCGCCCGCGCCGTCGGCCGGCGAGTCCGAAGGCGTCGTCGCGACGCCGGCGGCACCCAGCCTCTACAACGCCGACGGCAGCCTGCGCGTCTCGCCCGTCGCACCGGTTACCGAGCCGCTGCATCCTTTGGAGCGCGACAAGCTCGCGGCCGAGGAGATGCTGCAGCGCGGCCACAACATCGTGCGCTGCAAGCGAACGCGCTTCGCGCGCGCCTACACGCCGGACGAAAGCCTCGGCGAACGCGCCGCGCGCAAGTACGGCGCCTATGTCGGGCTGTACAACCCGGCCGTCGCGCAGCAGGCCGCCAAGCGCGCGGCCGACGCGCGCGAGAACTGCGACTGGGAAGAATGAGTTCGCGCCCGTGCGGCGCTCAGCACTCGATGACGTTGACCGCGAGACCGCCGCGGCTCGTTTCCTTGTACTTGTCCTGCATGTCCTTGCCGGTGTCGCGCATGGTCTTGATGACCTTGTCGAGCGACACGCGGTGCTTGCCGTCGCCGCGCAGCGCCATGCGCGAGGCATTGATCGCCTTGACCGCGCCCATCGCGTTGCGCTCGATGCAGGGAATCTGCACGAGTCCGCCGATCGGATCGCAGGTCAGGCCGAGGTTGTGTTCCATGCCGATCTCGGCTGCGTTCTCGACCTGATAGATCGTGCCGCCGAGCGCGGCGGTGAGTCCGCCTGCAGCCATCGAGCACGCCACGCCGACCTCGCCCTGGCAGCCGACCTCGGCGCCCGAGATCGACGCGTTTTCCTTGTAGAGGATGCCGATCGCGCCGGCGGTCAGCAGAAAATCGACGATGCGGTCTTCGTTCGCGGCGGGGCAGAAGCGGTCGAAATAGTGCAGCACGGCCGGAATGATGCCGGCGGCGCCGTTGGTCGGGGCCGTCACGACGCGTCCGCCGGCCGCGTTTTCCTCGTTGACGGCGAGCGCGTAGAGATTGACCCAGTCGAGGATGGTCAGCGGATCCTTGAGCGCGGCTTCGGGGCGCGCGAGCAATTCGGCCTGCATGTTGTGCGCGCGGCGCGAGACCTTGAGTCCGCCGGGCAGCACGCCGGCTTCGCGTATGCCGCGCATGACGCATGCCTGCATCGCTTTCCAGATCGTGAGCAGCCCGCCACGGATCTCGGTCTCGCTGCGCCAGGCCAGTTCGTTCGCGAGCATGACCTCGGCGATGCTCTTGCCGGCCTCGCTGCAGCGCGCGAGCAGCTCGTCGCCGCTGTGGAACGGATACGGCAGCGGCGTCGTGTCGGGCACGATGCGGTCTTCGGCGGCTTCGTCGTGATTGACGACGAACCCGCCGCCGACCGAGTAGTAGTCGCGCGTCGCGAGCACTTCGTCGTTCGCGCCGTAGGCCGTGAAGCGCATGCCGTTGGAGTGATACGGCAGCTTCTGGCGCTTGTTGAAAATCAGGTCGCGCTTTTCGTCGAAGTCGACTTCGTGTCGGCCGAGCAGGCGGATGCGCCTGTCGTTGCGGATGCGCGCGAGCGTGCCTTCGATGATGTCCGGATCGATGCGGTCCGGCCATTCGCCCTCGAAACCGCAGAGCACGGCCTTGTCGGTGCCGTGGCCGCGGCCGGTGTGCGCGAGCGAGCCGAACAGTTCGCCGCGAATCCGCACGACCCGGTCGAGCAGGCCGCGTTCCTCGATCCAGTGGCTGACGAAGCGCGCCGCGGCGCGCATCGGCCCGACCGTGTGCGAGGAAGACGGCCCGATGCCGATCTTGAAGATGTCGAACACGCTGACGGCCATGAAACGGATTCCGGCGGGCTGGGTTGTTTATTCTATCCGGCCCCGACGGCCCGGACCTCATGACGATGCGACTTGTGCTTTTCCAACGCGACGACTGTCATTTGTGCGATCTCGCGCTGGACGTGCTGGCCGAGGCCCGCGTGCCGGATTTCTCCAGCGTCTTCGTCGATTTCGACAACACGCTCGAAGCGCTCTACGGCGAACGCGTGCCCGTGCTGCGCGACGACGACGGCCAGCGCGAACTGGACTGGCCGTTCGACGCGGCGACGGTGTCGGCCTGGCTCGCGCAGGCATGAGTTCCGGTCATGGGCGGGCGGTCCGGCGTCGATTCCGCGTGCGGCGATCAATCGGCGTCCGGAATGAACGCGGCGCCGCGGAACGTCCGCTGCGCATTGCCGCGATCGATGGCCCGATGGACCTGATGCCGGTCGGTGCGCTGTCCGGCGGCGACGGCCTTGGCCTGTTCGGCCAGCCGCTGCCGGATCAATGCGAGCGCGAGCCGCTTGTTCGCAAGTTGGCTGCGCTCGCTCTGCACCTTCACGCTGATGCCGCTCGCAAGATGGGCGGCGCGCACGGCGCTCGCGCCGGGGCCTGACGCGCGCACGGCTTCGAAGCGCACGGCGCCGTCGTCGCTGGTTGCCGGCAGCTCGAACGCGCGTCCGCCGAAGAACCCGTTCCTGCGCCGGTGCGTCGGCCGATAGGGGCTCGCGCAGATCCGCGGCAGCGTTCCGCTCCAGCGCCGCGCGAGTGCCGCGGCAGCGTCGCCGTCGAGCGCCAGCACGAGCGAGCGCCAGCCATCGGACTCCGCCCGGGCTCGGCTTCGAGCGTTTGCAGTCCCGCATCGCGTGCGAGTGCCTCGCGCTGCAGCAGCGCGAGCGCCTTGGCCACGGCCAGCGCGCACTCGGCCGGTGCCTGCGCGGCGGACAATTGCAGAAGTAGCATCGTACCTTCCTTGGAAGAGCCTTCAGCGCGCGGCGCCGCCGCGCAGCCGCGCGAGGATTTCCTCGCGCGCCTCGCGCAGGATCGAATCGCGGTCGAGCTGCGCGACGATGTCCTGCACGACGCGCTTCGGACCCGAATCGCCCCAGGACTTGCCGGCGACGAGATAGCGTTCGGCCGCGCGGCCGACGACCTGCGTCGCGTACCAGGCCAGCGCGCCCTGCGCGCCGGCGGTCAGCAGCGTCGACACGCCGGCGCTCGCGACCTTCAGTGCGGAAGCGACGAGGTGCACGCCCCAGATCGCGCCCATGAGCGCGGCGAGCTGGGCGCAGATCGTCAGGATCAGCTGGCCCGCCTCGCGCCGCGTCAGCGGCAGGCCGTATACCTTTCCCAGATGCATCACGAGCGCCGCGTCGAGCGCGGCCGCAGCGAGCAGGTCGGCGACCGGCACGGGATTCAGCGCGACGGCGACGCCTTTGGCGAGGCAGTAGTAGCGGATCACCGTGTCGGCGACGCCGCGGCGGACCTCGGCGATGCGCTGCGCGACCTGGTCGGACAGGCGACCCGCGAACAGGCCGGCGTTCAGCGCCGACAGCGTCTTGCCTTCGCGCGCGCAGATCGCGAGCAGGCGTTCGCGCAGGTCGTCGACCTCGGGCGGGCGGGCTTCGCGCCGCTCGCGTTCGCGGCCCTGCGCGTCGACCTCGACCACGCGCTGCGGCGCCGGACTCGCCGCGCAGGCGAGCACGTTGGCCGGCGGCACGATGCCCGCGGTGTGTTCGCGCAGGCGGACGAGCAGGCGTTCGCGCTCGGAATCGTCGTAGCGATCGGCCTTGTTGAGCACGAGCAGCAGCGGCCGCTCGGTTGCCGCGAGCGTCGCGAGCGCATCGCGCTCGACCTGGGTCATGTCGCCGTCGACGACGAACAGCACGAGGTCGCTGATCTCGGCGACCTCGAACGCGAGCCGCTCGCGCGCCTCGCCGTCGAGTTCGTTGATGCCCGGCGTGTCGATCAGATGCAGGCCCGAGCCGCCGGCTTCGGTCCAGCGCTGCTGTTCCGCGCGCGTCGTCGTGCCGTGGAGCACGCCGGTCCCGAACGCGTCCAGCCCGAGCAGCGCGTTGCCGAGCGCGGACTTGCCGACCGAAACGCGCCCGAACACGGCGACATGCAGTTCGCTGCGCGCGAGCTTGTCGAGCAGCGACTGGATGCGCGCGAACTCGTTGCCGAGTTCGCGCCGCACCGATTCGGGCACGGTCGGGTCGTCGAGCAGTTGGCGCAGCGCGTCGCTGGCCTGGTCGGCGGGCGAGGTTGACGCCGCCGGCGGCGCGTCGCTGCGCCACCAGCGGGCGACGGAATCGAACCAGCCGCCGAAGGGGTTGTTCATCGCCGCTGCGAGCGGCGGCGCGCGTGCGCCGCGGCGGTCACTTCAGGACGAGGTGCGAGGTCACCGCGACGTCCGCGGCGATCAGGCTCGTGTCGGCCCAGTCGCCCGTGCCGACGTCGAAGTCCAGGCGCTTGAGCGTGGTCTGCACGTCGAGCGTCGCCGCGTCGCCGGCCGGCTTGAAGTCGAGCGTGAGCTGCACGGGCTTGGACTTGTCGCGGATCGTCAGCGTGCCGTCGGCGACGAGCGCGCCGCCCGACTCCTTGACCGCCGTGCTGACGAAACGCGCCTTCGGAAACTTCGCGTAGTCGAAGAACGCCGTGCCCTTGAGCTCGCCGTCGTAGTCGGAATTGCCGGTCGTCGCGCTGGTCACGTCGATCTCGACGTCGAGCTTCGCGTTCGCGAGGTCGGCCTTGTCGAGCGCGATCTTCGCGGTGAAGCGCGCGAACTTGCCGCTGAACTTCTCGCCCTGGTAGGTGCCGGCAAAGCCGAGCGTGCTGGACGGATCGACGGTCCAGTCCTTGGCCTCCACACCGCCGGCAGCGGCGGCGAGCAGGGCGATCATTGCGAAGCGCTTCATGGGTTCGGATTCTCCTGGGACGTGACGGTGGCCGGCGGCGGTACGACCGGCGCCGCGGGCGGCACCGGCGCCGCCGCGGCGGGTTCGGCCGAGATGGGGGGCGTGCCGCGCCGGCGCAACAGCCCCAGCATGCGAACGAGTGTGTCGTCGCGATCGACGAAGTGATGCTTCAGCGCGCCGCCGACATGGGCCGCGAGCAGCAGGGCGAGCAGATAGAAGCCGTATTCGTGCACGGCGTGCGCGACGCCCTTGAGGGACGCATCGGCGCCGCCGGTCAGGCTCGGCAGGTTGAAAAGGCCGAACCACTGCAGCGGATAGCCCGAGGCCGAGTTGTACATCCAGCCCGACAGCGGCAGCACGAGCATGAGCACGTAGAGGAACAGATGCGTCGCACGCGCGGCCAGCGCCTGCCAGTGCGGCATCGGCACTTCATCGGGCCGGCGGTCGGCCATGCGCCAGGCAACGCGCAGCACGAGCAGTGCGAGCACGGTCAGGCCTGTCGACTTGTGCAGCGCGTATATCTTTATCTTCTGCGGCGAATTCGGCAGGTCGGCCATGTACAGTCCGACGGCGCCCAGACAGATGATGAGCACGGCCATGAGCCAGTGCAGCGTGCGGGCGCCGGCGCCCCAGCGGTTTGCGTCACTCTTCCAGGCCATCGCTGTCGTCCTTCGTCGCGGGTGTCGTTGCGGGCGGGTCGGCGGCGTCGCGGTCGCGCACGAACGCGGCTTCGATGCGCAGTTCCACCGCGTCGCCGACCGCGCTCATTACTTTGTCGATGCCGTAGTCGCTGCGCCTGAGCGTCGCGGTCGCGGAAAACCCGGCCGTGCGCTTGAACGTGTACGGGTCGCTCGCGAGCTTGTTGAGCCGGAACTGCAGGTCGAGCGGATGCGTGCGGCCGTGCAGTTCGAGTTCGCCGCGGATCGTGCCGCGGCCGTCCTCGCCGCGCTCGACGCTGCGGCTGCGATAGCGCGCCTGCGGCCAGCGCTTCGCATCGAGAAAACGCCAGGACTTCACGGCCTCTTCCCATTTGGCGTCGCCGAGCAGCAGCGAGGCGACATCGACGCTGACGTCGAGCTGCGCGCTGCTCCAGTCGTCCGCGTCGAACTGCAGCCGGCCGTCGGAAATCTTGAACAGGCCGAGGCTGCGGTTGAAGCCCTGGTGATCGATGCTGAACATCACCTGCGTGTGCACGGGATCGGCGCGCCAGGCCTGCGGCTGCGCGAACGCCGGCGCGGCGGCGAGCGGAGGCAGGCAGAGGCACAGCAGCGGAAGCGGGCGCAGTCGCATGGCGGCTAGCTTCGCAGATTGTCACGGCGGGCAGAAGCGCGCGCGGCGGAAATGCAGTTGCGCCCGCGGCGCAACAATCCGGCGGATCTTTCAGCGCGCGTCGCGGTCGCCGGCCAGCCCGTCCAGCGCGAGTTTCGCGACGTGCGCGACGCGGCTGCGCGCCTGTTCCGACAGCAGTCGCTGCAAGGTCTGCTGCGCCTGCTCCTGATCGAAGCGATGCTGTTCGAGCAGCGTGCGGCCGACCGCATGCCCGAGGCTGTCGAAGATCAGGCCATAGGCGACCGCGTGCACGACGCCGCCGCTCAGCGTGCCGAGTCCCGGAAACGCCTTGAGCGCGTTGCCGGCGATCGCGAGCACGATCGAACTCGTCGTGCGCAGATTCAGCGCCGCGTCGCGCAGGAACGCGTCGAGATCGATCTGCTTGACCGGAATCTCATGCAGCGCGGCGAGTTCGCGCACGAGCGACGTCGCGAGCGCGCCCTGGATCAGCAGATCGGTGCCCGGCGCGACGGCCGCGAGCGCGCCGATGATCGCGCGCCGCGTATGCCGGTCGACGATGGCCTGCGATTCGCGTTCCCGCATCGCGCGTTCGGCCGTGCCGAGCTGCTCGCCGAGCCTGCCGATCACGGCGCCGGCGCGTGCCTGCTCGAGCGCGCCGGCATCGGCGTCGAGGCAGTCCCGCAGCGCCTCGCGCAGCGGATCGAGCTGCGGCGGCGCGTCGCGCACGACGCGTTCCTCGCGGCCGTCGGCGAGGCGGCGCACGAACGACTCGCGGCCGCCGGCCTGCACCGCGACGACGCGATCGACGATACCGGCATAGCGTTCGCGCAGCGTCGCGAGCAACTGCGTGCGCTGCGTGTCGTCGTACTGGTCGATCTTGTTCAGCGCGAGCAGCAGCGGCTTGCCGTAGCCGCGCAGCCAGCGCAGTTCCTGGTCCTGCGCGCGCGTGACGTCGCCGCCGGCGACATAGACGACGGCATGCGCGCGCAGCGCTTCGTCGCGCGCCAGCGCCTCGCGTTCGCGCGCCTGGACTTCCTGCATGCCGGGCACGTCGGCGAGCACGATGTCGAGAGCGTCGACGCGGCCGCGGTGATGGCTCACGAGCGTCGTCGTGCCGCCGAGCACGTCGACGTCGACCTGGGCCTCGGGCGCGAGCGCGCGGACGAGACTCGACTTGCCTGCGCTGATTTCGCCGAACACCGCGACGTAGCGCTCGCCGGCCGCGGCGCGGCGGTCGAGCTCCTGCAGTTCGGCTTCGAAGCGCGCGGTTTCCGCCTGGCGCGACTGCAGCTGGCGGATCCTCTGTTCGACCGTGTCGCGGCTCGGTGCTGCGACCGGACGTGCGGCGCGCGGACGCGGATGCAGCAGCCGCCAGACCGCCCAGGTGCTGAGTCCCGCGAACGCGGCGAGCGCGCCGATCAGCGCATAGCGCAGCAGCGCCGGCAGCCCGGCCAGTTCGCGCCAGAGTTCGAGCGCGCTGCGCGTCGCGCCGAGCAGCAGCCAGAGCAGGGCGATCGCGGCGAGCGCGAGGGCCAGGGCGAGCAGGGCGCGCAGCTGGCGCGTGTCCGGGGCGTTCATGCGCCGATAGTACGCAAGTCGCCGACGCCGCAGGTATCGCCGTACGACGCCGGCGCATCGATGACGCTTTGTGCATTTTGGGCCGCGCGCACGTGCTTCTGGCATCATCGGCGCGCGCCGGCCGGGGCGGCGCGGCCGAGCGCCCGCGCGCGGCAACCGTATCGCGATTCGCCGCGTGCGTCGCACGATGCCGCGGTCCGCTGGAGGTGAGCATGCTGCTGCGCTGGTCGCTGGCCGGGCTGTTGATGCTGTGCGCGGTCGCCGCGCGCGCCGCGCCGATGGCGGCAACCCCGATGTTCCGGCACTTCGGCGTCGCCGACGGCCTGCCGTCGTCGATCGTCTACAAGCTCGCCGAAGATCGCGACGGCTTCGTCTGGATCGGCACGCACGACGGTCTTGCGCGCTACGACGGCGTCAGCTTCCGTGTCTGGCGCACGATTCCCGGTGACGCCGCGTCGATCGCCGGCAACGAGGTCTCGGCGTTGTTCGTCGATCGCGGCAACCGCGTCTGGGCCGGCGGCGAAGGCAGCGGGCTCAACGTGCTCGACGAAACGCGCACGCGTTTTCGCCGCTATCGCCACGACCCGGCCGATCCGGCGAGCCTCGCCGCCGATGACGTCTGGGCCGTGAGTCAGGACGCCGGCGGAGCGATCTGGGTCGGCACCTATTCGGGAGGACTCGACCGGCTGCGCGACGACGGCTCCG
>CAMLLF010000135.1 GCA_946480705.1 uncultured Lysobacteraceae bacterium
GCGACGTCGGTCAGGATCTGAGTCAGACGGTCGGCATCGTACTGCTCGTCGATGTACTCGATGTAGCGATCGCGCTGTTCCGGCGTCACCGCGTAGCAGATGTCATAAATATTGAAGCTGAGCGCCTTGGTCAGGTTGTTGAAACCTTGGAGCTTCAGACGCGGGAGAGGCTTGACCACGGCGTAATACCTCGCGCAGGCCGGGGTGGGGGAGGAAAGGGCGCGGATTATGGACCATTCGGGTTACGGTTTACACAGCCGTCCCGGGATTCGTTAAGCCGTGCCGCTTTCGACTAAGATGCGGGCTTGCGCGGACGGACGCTTGGGGACCCGCCGCAATCCACGGGGCCGGGAAAGGCCGCAGACATCAGCCGCAACGGACGCACGCGGCTCGCAGAGGAATTGGGGCATCCGGGCATGCAGAAAATCGCCGACTTTCGTTACAACCTGCAACAGGCCGTCAACAAGGTCCAGGCACCACCGATGCTCGTGCCCGACCGCCAGGCCATGGAGCGGTTCCTGGGCCAGTGCCACCGACGGCGCTACCCGAGCAAGACGGCGATCATCCGTCCCGGCGACTCGGCCAACATTCTTTATTACATCATCGACGGCTCGCTGACCGTCCTGACTGAAGACGAGGAAGGCCGCGAGCTCATCCTTGCCTATATCAACCGCGGCGAGTTCATCGGCGAGATGGGCCTGTTCGTCGAAACCCCGCGCCGCGAAGTCATGGTCCGCTCGCGCACGCCGGTCGAGCTCGCCGAAATCAGCTACGAGCGGCTGTTCCACCTGTTCGAGACGTCGCTGTCCGCCGAATGCCCGAAGATCCTGTTCGCGATCGGCTCGCAGCTGTCGAACCGCCTGCTGCACACCTCGCGCAAGGTCAGCCGCCTCGCCTTCATGGACGTGACGAGCCGCGTCGCCAAGACGCTGATCGACCTGACCGAAGAGCCCGACGCGATGACCCATCCCAAGGGCAGCCAGATCCGCATCTCGCGCCAGGAGATCAGCCGCATCGTCGGCTGCTCGCGCGAAATGGTCGGCCGCGTGCTCAAGCAGCTCGAAGACCAGGGCATGATCACGGTGACCGGCAAGACCATCGTCGTGCTCGGCACGCGCTGACCATCAGCGCGCCCGCATTTGCGCGAACGCCGCCGGCGGCGTTCGCGTGCGATTTCCCGACATCGCGATGACCGCCACCATCGTCTTCGACTTCGACGGCGTGCTGCTGCGCGGAGACAGCTTCGCCGGCTATCTGCGCTGGCGGACGCGCGCGCGCCGGCGGCGCGTGCTCGCCGCGTTGCCGATGCTTCCGCTGCTGCCTTTGATGCGCCATCCGCGCACCCTGCCCTGGGCGGCACGCGCGTTCACGCGGGCACTGACGGTCGGCCTCGACCGCCGCCGCTTCGAAGCGGAGATCGACGCGTTCTGCGCGATCTGGCTCGCGGGCGAAGGCCGCGTCAATGCGCCGCTCGTCGAGCGCCTGCGCGCCCATGTCGCGGCCGGCGACCGCGTATTCGTCGTCAGCGGCACGGCGCAATACCTGCTCGACGGACTGCTGCGCGAACTCGGCGTGACCGGCGTGACGGCCGTCGGCTCGACGATCGAGTTCGGCCGCGCGGGCCTCTACGCGCGCCGGCACACGTTCGGCGCGACCAAGATCGCCGTGCTGGCCGAGTTCGGCGTAATCGCGCCCTGGGCCGTCAGCTACAGCGACAGCTATGCGGACCTGCCGATCCTCGCCGCGGCGCAGCGCGCCGTGCTGGTCGAGCCCAGCGCCGCGCACGAGCGCCTGCTGCGCGACGCGCTCGGCGACCGGATCGAACTGATCGCGCGTGCGCCGGCGTGATCTCGCGCGAAAGCGAATACCGCATCACCCGGTCCTGTTGCGCAATCTCCGCCAAGGGCCGCCCCGCATGTCCGCCATCGCCCGCCTCGTCACTCTCTGGGACGCGCTGACCGCACGACTGCAAGCCGCGGCCGAAGTCGTGCCGCCGGCCGTGCTGCGCCTGATCATGGGCTGGGAATTCTGGGAGTCGGGCCTGGAAAAGCTGCGCGGCGACAACTGGTTCGCCGACATCCAGCAGAAATTCCCGTGGCCGTTCGACATCGTCCCGGTCGGCCTGTCCTGGGGCATCGCGACCTGGTTCGAGATCATCGGCGGCGTGATGCTGTGGCTCGGCCTCGGTACGCGCTTCTTCGCGTTCTCGCTGATGTTCCTGACCTTCGTCGCGACCGCCGCGGTCCATTGGCCGGACATGTGGACAATGTGGAGCGATCTGCTGGCCGGCTATTCGATCAGCAACAGCGGCCACGGCAACTTCAAGCTGCCCTTGCTGTTCGTCGTCATGCTGCTGCCGCTGATCTTCGGCGGCGCGGGCAAGCTGAGCCTCGATCATCTGATCGCGCGCCTCGCCGGCGCCCAGCGGCCGATCGTCGCCGTCGGCGACTTCTGGAGCGCGTCGATCGCGCTCGCCGTGATCGGCCTGCCGTTCCTGATGCTGATTCCGCTGCTGGGCGTCGTGCTGCTGGGCGCATCCGCGGCGCTCGCCGTCGCCGCACGCGTGCTGCGCGCCTGAACGAACGCGGGCGCGTCGCGATGGGCGCAGCCGGCGGCATCCGGTATCCTGCCCGCATGTCCGAATCCACCCCTGTCAGTTACGCGCAGCGTTTCCGCGGTTTCCTGCCCGTCGTCGTCGACGTCGAAACCGGCGGCTTCGATTCCGATCGCGACGCGCTGCTCGAGATCGCGGCCGTCGTCATTCGCATGGATGCCGAGGGCTGGATGCATCCGGAACCCGTGGTTTCCACGCACGTCGTGCCGTTTCCGGGCGCCAACATCGACCCGCGCGCGCTCGAGATCACCGGTATCGATCCGACCCATCCGTTCCGCGCCGCGCTCGACGAAAAAGAAGCGCTCGACCACATCTTCCGGCCCGTGCGCAAGGCCATGCGCGACGCCGACTGCCAGCGCGCGATCCTCGTCGGCCACAACGCGTCGTTCGACCTCGGCTTCCTGAATGCCGCGATCCGCCGGACGGGTCACAAGCGCAGTCCGTTCCATCTGTTCAGCTGCTTCGACACGGCGACGCTGGCCGGCCTGGCCTACGGCCAGACCGTACTGTCGAAAGCCGTGACGGCGGCCGGCTTCGAGTGGGATGCGAACGAAGCGCACTCGGCCGTGTACGACACCGAGCAGACCGCGCGGCTGTTCTGCAGCATCGTCAACCGCTGGAAGGCGATGGACGATGTCTACCGCCGCAGCGCCGAGGCGAACGCCGGCGTCGCCGCTTGAAGCACGCGCGGCGCGCCCGCATCCTCGCGACACTCCTTTCGCCGCAACCGTCATGCCGATCTACGAATACATTGCGCAGGACCGAGGCTGCCCACGCTGCGAGGCCGGCTTCGATCTGCTGCGAAAGCTCAGCGATGCGGACGTCGTTGCCTGCCCCGACTGCGGCGCTCCCGTGCAGCGCCGGATCTCCGCACCGAACACCATCATCGGCAACAGCCACCTGACCAGCGAAGGCCACGCGGCGAAGCACGGCTTCACGCAATATCGTCGCGCCGGCGGCGGCGTCTACGAAAAGACCGCGGGCAAGGGCCCGGATTTCATCAGCGGCGACTGATCAGGCGATGCCGAGTCCTTCGATCGCAGCGATCGACTGCGGATCGAAGCCGGCGAGCTGCGTGAACGCACGGCCGCGATCCGCATAGTCGTGGAACTGATCGAAGCTCGGCGCGCCCGGCGACAGCAGCACGACACCGCCCGGCGGCGTCCATTCGCGCGCGAGCGCCACGGCTTCCGCCAGCGCGACGCAATGGCCCAGCCGGTAGTCCGTCGGCGCCGCGCCGAGCTGCCGCGCGATGCGCGTGCCGTTCGCGCCGAGGCAGATCACCGCAACCGGCGGGCGCCATTCGACATGGCGCTGGAATTCGGTCCAGTCGAGCCCGCGGTCGAATCCGCCGACGAGCACGCTGACGGCCCGGCCTTCGAGGCTGCGCAGCGCCTCGATCGTGGCCTGCGGCGTCGTCGAGATGCTGTCGTTGACCCAGGTCAGGTTGTCCTGCTCGCCGAGCGTCTGCAAACGGTGCGGCAGCGGCTGGAAGGTGCGTGCCGAGGGCAGCGCCGCGCGCGCGTCGAGGCCGAGCGCGTCGACGACGGTCAGTGCGGCGCAAAGATTCAGCGCATTGTGCTCGCCGGCCAGCGGCAGCCGGCGCAGGTCGAACACGCGCTCGTAGCCACGCATGATCATGCCCTCGGCGACGTGCCAGCCGGCGACCGATCCGAACACGCTCCGGCGCGGATGCGCCGTGGTCCGGGCGACGAGCTCGTGCTGCAGCGCGTTGACGACGAGCGTCGATGCGCGCTCGGCGAGCACGAGCTTGTCGGCGACGTAGCGCTCGCGCGAGCCGTGCCAGTCGAGGTGTTCCTCGTATACGTTGTTGATCAGGCCGACATCGAGCCGGTCGGCATCTGCGGCCTGAAAACTCGACAATTCCACAACCCAGCAATCGACGGCTTCCGGCGTGTCGATCAGTTCGAGCAGCGGCAGCCCGATGTTGCCGGCCAGCGCGACGCGCTGACCCAGGCTGCGCAGCAGATGCGCGATCAGCGCGCTCGTCGTGCTCTTGCCCTTGGTCCCGGTCACGCCGACGACGCGTGCGAGCGGGTTCTCGCCGAACCACAGCGCCGTGGCCGAGGTGAACCGCACGCCGGCCGCGCGCGCTTCGACGAGGGCCGGCAGGTAGGCGCTGATGCCTGGCGACTTGATGACGACGTCGAAGCTCCAGAGCAGCCCGGCGTACGGTTCGACGGTGACGTAGTCGAGCGCGTCCTGATGGAACGCGCGCGCCTGCTCGGCCTCGGCCTCGCTGCAGATCAGCGCGAGACGCTGGCCCGGCAGACGGCGGCGCAGCACGGCGAGCGTCGCGCGGCCCTCGCGGCCGTAACCCCAGATCGCAACGCGTTTTTCCGCGAGATCAGCAAAACGCATCGACGATTCCGGCAAAGCGCGTCGGCAGGCCGTGCGGACCGTCGGGCTGCAGCAGCGGCGCGAGCGCGAGATCGGCCGCGTCGAGCTGCGGCAGCACGACGCTGCGGAAGCGCGCGACGAGCGCGTCTTCGCGCCACTCGGGCCGCTGGCTCAGCGCATACAGCGCGGCGCGCGATTCGCGGCCCTCGCCGACGCATTCGAACGGCTTGTGTTCGTGGAACTCGAGCAGCGCGTCGAAGCCCTGATGCTGCGATTCGTCGTCGAGCAGGTTGCTGCCGAAGATGCCGAGCAGGCGCGGCTTCGGCAGGAACGGCGCGAGCGCGAGAAATACAAAGTGGCATTTAGGACATTGTCCGCACCAGCGATCGGCCGGACGCGGACCGAGGATGCGGAAATTGCGATTGCAGCTGGAAAACACCGCGTCGTAGCGCGACTCGCGCGCGAACAGCCGCGTCACGGCGAGTTCCGACAAAGGCCGCAGCAGCGAGAAATAGGCAAGGTCCGCCGCCACGTGACCGCGCAGCCAGGCTGCGAGCGACCGCTCGAACTCCCAACCCTTGCTCCACTGGTGATTGACCGACTGCCCGTCGTATTCGAGCGTCGCGCTCGACGCCGAGCGTTCGTTGGAGAACACGATGCTGTCGTAACCGTAGAGCAGCGCGGCGACCGCGAGAATGGCGGAGTTGATCGCAGTGACCGGAATATGGCCGTTCCAGGCGCCGGCCTTGTTGTACTCGAACAGTTCGGGCGCGAGCTGGCGCTGGATGTTGAGGCCGGGCAGTCCGGTCGCGACGACGCAGGCCGCGATCAGCGGCGAGTTGCCGACCCAGGCCGCGGTCGCGTTTTCGCCGTGGCGCTTGAGCAGTTCCGCCGAAACCAGCGAATCCTTGCCGCCGCCGATCGGCAGCAGGCTGCGCGCCGGCAGTCCGAGCGCGGCCGCCGGCGTGAACGTGCCGGCGCGCGGGAAGCGGATGTGCTCGCGCAGATCGAGTCCGTTCTGGTACGCGAATTCGCCGAGCCCGTGCAGGTAGAGCGCGTCGAGGAGCTGCGCGGTCCCTCCATCGGGCGCGCCGTTCTCGATGCGAATTTCCTTCGGCACGCCGGCCTTGTAGTAGCTGACGCCGGCGACGAAGTGCAGCAGCTTCAGCGCAGCGGCGAAGCCGGCCTCGCGCTCGGGCGGCAGCGCCGGCGCTTCGGGAAACGTGATGCGTTCGATCAGCTCTGCGTCGTCGTCGAACGCGTAGACGAGCTGCGCGACGCCGTCGGCATAGTCGGCGCGAATGAAGCGGAAGGCCGCGGCCTTGCGCGGGTCAGACAGCGACACGGAGAAGCTCCTTGCGGCGCAGGCGGTTGAGTAGCAGGTTGACGATCACGACGGCGGGCACCGTCGCGACGCCCATGACGATCAGCGAACCGAACGAGAGCAGCAGTACGAACGGTACGAAGTCCGGCGGAAACTGGCCCGCGACCGCCCAGCAGAGCGCCATCGCCGGCCCGAACAGCAGATGCGTCAGCACGGCCATGACCACGCCTGCGAGCACGGCACGCCACAGGCCGCCGCGCCGCGCGGCGCTGTCGAACAGGCGCCAGCCGATCAGCACGGCGATCTGCGCGGCACCGCTCGCGGCGCTGCAGAGCAGCAGGTATTCGACGGTCGGGCGCTCGTTCCGGAGGACGACGGCGGCAGCGGCGGCCGGCAACACGACCGCTGCGAGATGCAGCAGCGCACGCGATGGCATCAAACCACGGACTCCCCGGCCGGAACGCGCAGATTGTACTGCGAAGCCATCGTCGCACCGTAGGCGCCCGCCGTCGCAATCAGCAGCACATCGCCTTCGCGGCATTCCGGCAGGCGACGGTTCGAACCGAGCACGTCGCCGGACTCACAGATCGGGCCGACGACCTGATACAGCGTGTCGGCGGCGTCGCCGTGGCGGCTCAGGTTCGTGATCTCGTGCCAGGCTTCGTAGAGCGCGGGACGTATCAGCGAGTTCATGCCGGTGTCGACGCCGACGTAGCAGTAATCGCTCTTGCGCTTGGTCTGGTTGACGCGCGCCAGCAGCACGCCGGCCTCGGCGACGAGATAGCGGCCAGGCTCCATCCACAACTGGAACTGTGGATAAGCTTGCTTGATCTCGACGAGGCAGGCGTCGAGCGCCGCCAGGTCGAGCGGCGCGTCGTCGGGCCGCGCGGGCACGCCGAGACCGCCGCCGATGTTGATCGCCTCGATGCGCGGGAAGCGCTGCGCGAGTGCCGCGAGCTGGGCATAGACCTCGCGCCAGTGCCCCGCATCGAGGATGCCCGAGCCCAGATGCGCGTGCAGGCCCACGACGGCCACGTCGTGACGCCGCGCGAGCTGGCGGAACTCCTCGACCTGGTCGAGACTCAGGCCGAATTTCGAGCCGGCGCCGCCGGTGCGCACCTTGTCGTGATGGCCGCGGCCCGCACCGAGATCCACGCGCAGGACCACTTCGCTGCCGCGGAACGTCTCGCCCCAGTGCTGCAGCGGGTGCAGGTTGTCGAGCGTGACGCGCGCACCGTGCGCGAGCGCGGTGGCGTATTCGTGCCGGGGCGCGAAGTTCGGCGTGAACAGAAGCCGCTCGGCGGGAACCAGCGCCGCGGCGAGTTCGAGTTCGCCCGGCGACACGCATTCGAGCCCGAAGCCCGCGTCCGCGATTGCGCGCAGCACCTCGGGCTGGCTGTTCGCCTTGAGCGCATAGAACCAGCGGTCCGGCGCGGCCAGTGCGCGCAGGCGCCGCGCGCGTTCGCGCACGGTCGCGAGATCGTAGACATAGCGCGGCGTCGCCTGCGCGGCGAGTTGCAGCAGCTCGTCACGGCGCTGCAGCCACCACGGCGTTTCGGCGCGCGGCGCGCCGGCGGCATAGAGTTCGTGCCAGGCCGGGCCGAATACGGCGGGATCTTCGGCGCGCAGCGCTTCGGTCCTGATCAGTGCCGCGTGCAGTGTCGGCACCAGTCCGTCGGCGGCGGCCTCGTCGACGACGATGGTCAGGTTCAGATTGTTCGACGATTGCGAGACCAGATGCACGCGCAGCAGATCGAACTCGGCAAGCACGCCGGCCAGCCGCGGCAGCAGCGAGCGCATGCCGCGTCCGACCAGCGTGACCGCGGTGCACGGCGCGATCACCTTGACGCGGCAGACCTCGGCGAGATCGGCCGCGAGCGCCGACAGCACGTCGGAGTTCACGAGGTTTTCCGACGGATCGAGCGACACCGTCACGTTGGTTTCGGCCGAACCGATGAGGTCGATCGACAGGCCGTGGCGCTTGAACCGCTCGAACACGTCGGCGAGAAAGCCGACCTGCTGCCACATGCCGATGGATTCCATCGAGATCAGCGTGATGCCGCGGCGCTCGCTGACCGCCTTGACGCTCGGCGCGGCCGCGGCGACGGACATGCCGATCTCGGTGCCGGCAAGTTCCGGGCGGTTGGTATCGCGCACCGCGAGCGGCACCTGCGCCTCGCGCACCGGGTTGAGACAGCGCGGATGCAGCACTTTTGCGCCGGTCGTCGCGATTTCCTGCG
>CAMLLF010000136.1 GCA_946480705.1 uncultured Lysobacteraceae bacterium
GCCGAACAGACGTCCGTCGCGACGACTCCCGGGTGGGCGGAACTTATGCCGGCACGTAACCGGCGTGATCTGCCGCGCGACTCGGCTCGGGATATCGTTCGAATACGCGCATGCTTTATTGGGAAAAGCGCATACCGGAGTTCGCGATCGCATCGTTCGTCCTGGCCGCACTGGCGTGCTGGTTCCCGACGAGTTCGGCTGCGGACAACGTCGACATCAGGCCTTCAACGTTTGCAAATTCAATGGGCTTTACCCAGTAATCGTTGAAGCCGACCGCCTCGGCTCTTTTCCGGTCTTCTTCTCCGTTCCACCCGGTCACCGCGACCAAGCACGCAGAAATGCCGCGCGCGCGCAGCCGCTCCGCGACGAGCCAGCCGCTGTACTGGCCGAGGCTCAGATCGATAAAGGCAACGTCGGGAGAACATTGCGCGAGCCGGTCGACGAGTTGGTCGATATTTGACGGCTCAATAGTCTCTGCGTCGTGGCCCAGCAGCCGCACGCATGTCGCGAGTACTGCCGCGCTCGTCGGATCATCGTCGACAACGACGGCCTTCAGTGAAGTTTTTTGGCCCATGCCTTGCCCTCGCACGAACCCCTGAGAACGCAAGTCTCGCTGGATCGGCTCGGCGACTTCAAGCGAACTCTACGTCCATATCGGCTTGTCGATGTGGCGTCTCGTTGACCTGTATCAATGCGCCGCCCCGGTACGCGCATAGCCTGCTTCCCACGGCGACCCGACCAGCGCGACGAACTCGCGGTAGCGGCCGCCGGCATGGGGGAGGGCTCATGTACGTCATTACCCACACGGCTGGCCGTATCCGCCACGGCTACGCAATCGGCACACTCGTCGCAATCGCCGCCTCGATAGTCCCGGGCTTCGGTAAATCAGCCGAAGTCGGTGTACGGCTCGAACTCGACGAAGCGTTCGTCGAAGTGATTCGCGGGATTCGGCGCACGGAGGGAATCGATCCGCCCGACTCCGCCGCCGATGAGCGACTGACTGCCACGCTCGAGCGGCTGCGCACAACGCGTTCCGACAAAGTCCCCGCTTCCTCGGCGCGCATCGCTCCTCTCATCGCTTCGCCGCACGCCCACCTGATTAGCTACTAGCGCGTCTCGACCAGCGACCATCATCGACAGAGCATCGGAGGGCGACATGCCGAACAGACGATTCCTGCGGGATGACCTGCGTCTCGAAGAGTCCGGTTGCTACTCGTGGTGCGGATGCGGCGGACGTTGTATCGCGGCATCCGGGCAAGCCGACCGCACGCGCTTCAATCCATATTGCGGTGATGACGTTCTCGAGTTGCTCAATGAATTCGTCCGAGACATGCCCGTGCCCGAAATGGCGTTCGATCTCGGCGAACTGATCGTTGCCAGCATTACCGGTAGCTCATGGACGAAAGCGCAGGCGCTTGAATGGCTGAGGCTGAGATGGATGCACAGCGCCAGCGCCGAGTAGCTTGCCGGACCTGTGGCGTATCGGCATGACGCGTGAGCGCGTCGAGCGCGCGTCTGACCAACCGCGAAAAGGTGAGGAACGGGGTCAGGGTTCGAATGGCACTTTGCTCAGCGCCGACCCTCTGACGCAAAAAAGCAAAGCCGGCTCGCGACGCTAAGGTGGAGTTACCAGACAACACCGAAAGCAAAGGAACCGGCTCGATGCATCCTATGCGCAGCGCCCGCGTGCGACAACGGCACGCGCTACGGCGCGGTCTTCGCTCGATCGACGCCTGCGCGTTCGGTAAACCTGGCTCCGTTATCCCGGCCAGCGAATGACGCGACCTGCCGGTGAGCGAGAAGTTTTGACCCGCCTGCTCAGCCGCCGCGCACGCGCAGGGTCAGGCCCTTGAGAAAATTGCGCAGCAGCTGGTCGCCACAGGCTCGGTAGTTGTCGTGGCCGGGCTGACGGAACAGCGCGGTCATCTCCGGTTTCGACAGCGGAAATCCTGCCGCGGCGAAGGCATCGTGCAGATCGACATCCTTCAGTTCGAAGGCAACCCGCAATTTCTTCAGTACGAGATTGTTGGTGATGCGCCTTTCCACTGGCCGTGATGGCAGGCTTTCGTTGCGCCCCCGGAAATGGATCACCAGTCCGTCGAGAAAGTGCGCGAGTACGTCGTCACTGCATACGACGTACTCGGGATTATCTTCTCTGCGCAGAAACGCCAGCACTTCGGTCTTCTCGAGCGGGAAGGCCGGGTCGACCAGTTTCGCGATTTCGACGACCTTGTGGTCGCCCAGGTCAAGCATGTAGCGGATGCTGCGCAGTATGTCGTTGTTGATCATGGCGGACCGGTGGTTGAAAACACGTGCATCAGCAGGCCGTATATCGGTTCTTGGCAGGGTGCTGACAATCCCCTCCAAGCGTTTTCCAGCGCGTACCTCCGACACCTGTCCGGACGTGCTCGCGGCCTATGAAAAAACGGCGATTGCCGGTATTTCGGCAGACGGTCAGGCAGCCCCTTCATTCGACATGACTGCGCGCTTCCGACAAGCGGAGCAACGCTCAGCGGCAAATCAGGCATGGGAAGGCGTCAATCATCCATCGCCGCCGCCTCGCGTCCCTGCTGGCGGATCAGCGCCTCCTGACGGGCGTTTTCGATGGCCTCCCGGACGCTATCCACGTTGACCGTGCCCTCGTCATGCACGAACGTGCCGGTCAGTGCCGTCTCGGGCAGGAGATTGCCTGCCTCGAACAGCGCCCACATTTCCTCGCCGTACCAGGTGTCGAGCAGTTCCGGCGCCCACCGGCCCAGGCTGGCGGTGAGATTGTTCGTGTCGCGCAGCAACATCTGGCGGGCGGCGTTGTTGCCGGCAGCACTGACCACCTGGGGAAAATCGATCACGATCGGGCCGTCCGGCCCCACCAGCACGTTGTACGGCGACAGATCGCCGTGGATCAGGCCACAGCACAGCATGCGCACGATCTGCCGCACCAGCACCGCATGGAATTCCCGCGCCTGCTCGGCCGTCAACTCCACCTCGCCCAACCTTGGCGCCGAAAATCCTTGGGCGTCGGTCACCAGCTCCATCACCAGCACACCGTGGTAGTAGCCATAGGGCTCAGGCACGCGGACGCCGGCTTCCCGCAGCAGGTACAACGCATCGACTTCGGCGTTCTTCCAGGCGGTTTCCTGCTGCTTGCGACCGTATTTGGTCGCCTTGCCGATCGCCCGGGCCTCGCGGCTGCCGCGCACCTTGCGGCCTTCCTGATACTGCACACGCTGCTGGAAGCTGCGCTGGGCCATGTCCTTGTACACCTTCGCGCAACGGACATCGTCACCGCTGCGGACCACGTACACCGCCGCCTCCTTGCCGCTCTTGAGCGGACGCAACACCTCGTCTATGACACCGTCGTCGATCAGCGCCTGCAGCGCGGTAGGGGTTTTCATCGCGCTATTCTAAGGGGCCGGAGGCAATCTCACGGAAACATCGTGGTGTGGTCCGCTGCCGTGGGCCTGAAACGGGCCCGCCTGAAGCGCCGAATCTGCCTTTTCCCGTCCGACGTCAGGAGGAACATGTGCCGTGCCCCATCATTCGGGCTCCCGGCTCATCTGCCTGTTCGCCGGCGCCCTTGAATCTCACGTGTCCGAATCTCTCGCTCACCGGCCGAGGCGGGGGATCAACTGCGGCCGCCGCGGCTGCGCGTGGCGGCGCGGAGCGGGCGACGCCACGCGAATATCGACGGGGTGCTGTATGGCCCCGGCCATGCCGACGCGGGCATCGTGTACGTGAGGAACAGCGAGCCGGCGCCGCGGGTGCGTACATTTCCGCGCGGAAACCGTCGCAAACGCCGGAGCGGCGCGACGCCGCTCCGGCAGCCGTGAATTTGCGGGCCGTTGTCGAAACAGGCGTCCAGCATCCCCGTGCACATCACCACGAGCCGTTACTACTTTTTCGGCCAGCGCACAGCATCGCGCCAAATCCAACCGAGGCAGCCGGGTAGTGTGCGTTCTCAAACGCACGATCGCCACATGACCGACCCCTGACGATCGACGACGCGGAAACGTTTATGCTGCGTTGTATATTTATCTCGCGTCGTGTCGCGGATGCATTGATCGTGCGGTCGCCGTCGGCGACCGCACGCTGCCGGGCGAGGAGCTAGTTGGTGAGATACCCGGAGCAATATTTCACACTATTTCGAGTAAGCCAGAAGTAGTTACAGTTCGTGTCATAGCTGTAACGCCCTGCCTTGATCTTGTAGCCGGATAGCGAAACGCCGTCCAAGTGCGAATACGCTCCGTTGTACTTCAGGGAAAAATGCTGGTGCGGTCCGGTGGACCTTCCACCATTGCACAGGGCCTGCGCCTGCGTATTGGCTGGGTTGCCGAGACGCTGGTTGGCGGTCACCGTCGCGCCGGTGGCATGTTGCAGATTCATCATGTGGTAGTAGGTCGTCGACCAGCCACCGGAGTGCACCACTTCGATATTGCAGGACGAGTGGCGTTTGACCTGCCCGCCGCCAGCCGCGACGACCCAGTTTCCAGACTGATTGCTGCCCCAGCCGCCGCCGACGGACATGTCCAGCGACGCCATGGGATAGCTGCCGCTACCGCTCGACGTGTGGGTGCCGCCGACATGCCAACGCGCACCGCGTGGATAAGGCATCTGCAACAATGCGCACGGCGGAATGGCCTTCACCGCGACACTCGACTTCGTTCGCGCCGCCCACGGCTCTGCGTACAGGCGATCGTATACGGCTATGAATTCGTTGTAGACCTGTGTCGTATCACCGACCGCCGCGCTTCGCCCACTTCGTGCCAGCAACGCCTCCAGCGGATCCGCAATCACATTGCCGCCAAACTCGCTGCGGCCGCTCGAGCTCGCCTCGTTGGAATACAGGTCATTGGCTAAACGATCCGCGACGTCCTGAACTTGTTCCGCGAAACCCGATTTGTCGGACAGCTTGCCAAACGGGCGTAATTCTGAGTCCTTGTCGAGATTCGGCGACGAAATCGCACCCGACTGCAACTCCATCAGCGCGAGCAGCACTTTGGGGCTGATGCTGGTGTAGCCGCTCCAATGCGAAATTACCTCGGCGTACGGCAGCAAGTGCGGTGCGCGTGCACCCAAGAACGCTTCTATGTCGAAACCAAACATTTCGTCATAGGTGTATACCAGTGCACTCGTGGCTGGGCCCTCGTCGCCGGCGGGCGCATCGGTACTCGTCGGCGACTGCGCCGAGGCAGATGCCGCAATGACTGTGGCGATAAGCCACGGCAAAAGAACCGCGCGAACCTGCTTGAACTGCTTCATATCCCTCTCCCATATGAACGTTGTTGTGGTCGCTCCCCCGAGCGAACTGCCCGTAGCGGGCGGCCTGCCGACGCTAGCACCGGCATCCCTCCATACAACACGCCTTATGTCATGCAAAGTTAGCATTTACCATTAGGGAACCTATGAACATCGTGACCAGGTTCACTTACTGCGAGGTGTGTCCGTGCCAGGTCGATAGGCGGGCGGATGCCGGCGAGCCGGCGCGTTCGCGCGTCCACCATTGCGCGAAAGTCATCGCGGCCCCGTGCCTGCTGCTGCAGACAGGCGCGGATTCGCATGCAGATCATCATCGGGAAAGACTGCGGCAAGCAGCGCGCGATAGGCGGCGCCGCGCTCCTCACGTGAGTTGCCCAGTCTGTCGTACGTGCCATGAGGTGACAGCAAGGGATCGCCGCGGCGACCGCAGAGCGACGCGCAGCTCGACCACGGGAACGCGGTCGGGGCGCCGGTCATTCGCGCGCGACCGGATTCTGGTCGATGTAGTGGCTGCATTGCAGCAGATAGCCGCGAACGGGGTCAGGTTGGCCCACCCGGGTCGTGCTGCCGGGGAAGTTGACCTGATCCCGTCTTTTGCCGTTTTAGGGACGCCGGAACATTGGCACCCAGAATTGGGACGCCCACCATTCGCGCTCGATGTCACTGCACCGGCCAGCCTGCCATGTGGGTGTCCTCGATTGCTTCGGTTGCTCAAAGAATTTTCCGCCGCGTGATCGATCGCGGCTCGTCGCTCCGAGTCAGTGCGCACGGCTGGACGTATCCACTCCGGCCGCGTCGGGATCCGGCGTTCCGTCGGATCCGTCCCTGGCCACCGAGGCCGCAATCGGAGCAGAGATCCATGAAGCGTATGTTGGAAGTTTTCGCAACACTGGCGTTCGGACTGGTGTTTTCCTCGGCGTCAAACGCCATCGCCATCCGCTGCGATGCGTGTTATCCGCCGGCAGCCAAGCAGCAGGCCATCTCGGCCGGACCGGGCATCCACTATGTCTACAGCGTGTCGAATGGCATCGTGCGCGGCTATGACGTGGCCTGGAATCCGGACCTGGCGGCCTATTGGGCGACCGATGTCGCCGTGCCGGCCGAACTCGAAGCGGCTGTGATCGGCCTTCAGGAGATCTATGTCGAAAGCGGCGGGACCATGAAGGTCTATCGCACGGTCGACAGCAACGAAATCGGCATTTCCGACTCGGCCTTCGACCTCGCGCGCAACGCCAACCGTCGCTATCAGATGGGCAGCGCGCTGGCGACCCAGCCACCGTCGGTCACGGAATTCATTGCGCAAGCAGCCTCTGCCGCCGCGGCGTATCTGGGCTTCTACGACGGCAGCGTGGTCGAGTACATCGTCCAGTTTCCCGACGGGACGACGGCGACGTATTCCCTGCGCCTGGGATCTTCCTCCGCCACGTATGTCGAGGGCTCGGCACGCGACGCCAACGGCAACGTGATTCCGGAAGCGAATTCACCCCAATGGGCCGCCACGTACAACGGCGGAGACCTGTCGCCGATGCTCAACTACCTCGATCTGCTCGGGGTCAGGTGGCAACACGAAGGATCGGGCGCGATCGTCGGCAGCATCGAGTGCAGCTGGCAGAGCAACACGCTGGAATGCCGGGTCCGCTGGCGCTACCACTGATCGTGCGGGGCTCCCGGGCGGCAGGCGTCCCGGGAGCTCCATCCTCTCACGAGTTGGAGCCTCCACCTGGTCGGTAATCAAGACATCGTGTCATCTGTGCTTGCTTCCGCGACTCAGCGGAGCGTAACCGGCACCATCTGGCTGATCCATACAATCATCAGCACCGGAGCGACGATAGCCACGAGGGTGACAAGAAGCCACCAGAGATTGCGGTCCCGCGTAGCGAGGACCACTCCGCCAACGGCGGCGATGCTCTCAAATAGCAGGTAGAGCCGAATCGTCCAGTCCTCCCAACGGCTGTTGCGTACCCACGAATAGTGGGTCAGTTCGAAGAGGGGCTGCACGACACAGAGGAAGCTGGTCGCCAGTACGACATAGCCAAGCCAACTGCCCCGGCGAGAGCGGTGAGGAATGGCCGATTTGAGAGTCGGATTGTCGGACGCGTCAGGTGCGGACATTCGGTTTCCTTGGTATTGCGTCAATCCGCCAGTGATTTCATGCGCGGTCACCAGTGAAGCGGTGAAAAACCAACATCGACACATCGCCTTCCGGGATACTTCTGCCTAATGCATCAACGGCCCCATCGCCGCGCCGATCAGAAGCCACAGCGCCACCACTCCGCCGGCAGCGAACACCGGTAGGAACCACCAAGCATTCTCCGTTATCGCACCCATCAACAGTCCGCCTGCACTGGACAGGATCAGGCTCATGACAAGAATTCGCACTGTCATATCCTCTGTGCATCGAGAGTCAGAAATTAGCTCGGGAGCATATACCCAAAGAGCGGGGACCACGACGGCGACGACCGCCGCCAGAACGACTATGCGGCCTGCGACGCGCAGCAGCCTCGATAGCGCTTGATGGGAGCGTTCATCCTTCGCGGCAGCTTCTTCACGCTTGGCTGGCGTAGTCATCGTCATGATCCCTGCATTTAGCCAATGCGCCAGATGCTGTTCGCGTCATACGCGAAATATACGCGTTGTTGCAGTCACGCCACGCTCCGGGCACAGAGGTGGTTTGATTTGTTGTGTGACGTCTGAGCGTACTCGACGAATCCATGCTTGAGCAGTGCTTCTTCCATGCGCCTGTGAACGTGGCGTTTCGACACTGAAGGCGATTAGTACTGAACGTGGCATGTTCACTTCATCAGTTTGCGGGAAGTGAACTTGGCCTCGCTTGGCGTTGCGCATAGTGCTTGGATGGCGGCGATGCTGTTGTAGGGCGCAATCACCGAAGGGCATTGCGCCAGTCCGCGTCGAAGTCGACGCACTCCACGACACGAACAGCGCACTCGAAGTGTTGGGCTTCGAAGGAAGTGGAGAAGACTGAGATCCGTAGCTTCGTTTTGGCGCAATGCCCTTTGGTGATTGCGCCCTACGTTCGAAGCCTCGTCTATTCAATAGACGAGCACGTGCTGCGTGTCGGCACTCCATCCCATGAGATATCCAGCAGTCATGGCGTGTCGGCCGGTGGCTTTCCGGAAATGGGGTCAGGTTCGCTTCGTAAGCTTGTGGGAAGTGAACCTGACCCGGTTTCTGCGAACGGATGCAGGTAAGCGTCTGCCGTTAACTGACGCGGTTCTGCCAGACGTGCGCCGATAGTGCGCGCAGCGA
>CAMLLF010000137.1 GCA_946480705.1 uncultured Lysobacteraceae bacterium
CGCGCCGGGTCCGTGCCACTCGTGCGCGAGTTCGGCCAGCGGACCGCCTTCCTTCACGAAGATCGCGCCGGCGAAGAAATCGCCGAACAGCATCGGACCGATCGCGAACCAGCCGACGACGACCGACGGAATCGCGAGCAGGATCAGCGGCAGCGTGACGACCCACGGCGACTCGTGCGGCGCATGCTCGAGGTGACCCGGTTCGTGGTGGCCGTGGTCGTCGGCATGGTCGTCACCATGATCGGCATGATGATCGTGGCCATGCGCGTGATCGTGGTGCTCGACCACGAAGCGCTCCTTACCGTGGTACGTGAGATAGATCAGGCGGAAGCTGTAGAGCGCCGTGACGAACACGCCGATCAGCACGCAGAAATACGCGTAGCCCGCGCCGAAGCGATGCGATTCGTGCACGGCTTCGATGATCGCGTCCTTGGAGAAGAAGCCCGAGAAGCCCGGGAAGCCGGTCAGCGCGAGCGTGCCGATCCAGCCCGTGATGAACGTGATCGGCATGTATTTCTTCAGGCCGCCCATGTAGCGCATGTCCTGCTCATGGTGCATCGCGATGATGACCGAGCCGGCGCCGAGGAACAGCAGCGCCTTGAAGAACGCGTGGGTCATCAGATGGAAGATCGCGGCCGAATACGCCGACACGCCGAGCGCGACGGTCATGTAACCGAGCTGCGACAGGGTCGAATACGCGACGACGCGCTTGACGTCGTTCTGCACGATGCCGATCAGGCCCGTGAACAGCGCCGTCGTCGCGCCGACGATCATGACGAACGACAGCGCGGTCTCGGACAGCTCATACAGCGGCGACATGCGCGCGACCATGAAAATGCCCGCGGTCACCATCGTCGCCGCGTGGATGAGGGCGGAGATCGGCGTCGGACCTTCCATCGAATCGGGCAGCCAGACGTGCAGCGGCACCTGCGCCGACTTGCCCATCGCCCCGATGAACAGCAGCACGCCGATCACGGTCGCGGCCTCCCAGGGATGGCCGGCGATGACTTCGAGCGTCTTTCCGGCGAGCGTCGTGTCGGCGGCCTTGAACACCGTCGCGTAGTCGAGCGAACCGAACCAGAACAGCACGGCGGCGATGCCGAGCAGGAAGCCGAAGTCGCCGACGCGGTTCACGAGGAACGCCTTCATGTTCGCGAAGATCGCGGTCGGCCGCTTGAACCAGAAACCGATCAGCAGGTACGAGACGAGACCGACCGCTTCCCAGCCGAAGAACAGCTGCATGAAGTTGTTGCTCATGACGAGCATGAGCATCGAGAACGTGAACAGCGAGATGTAGCTGAAGAAGCGCTGGTAGCCGGGATCTTCGTGCATGTAGCCGATCGTGTAGACGTGCACGAGCAGCGACACCGAGGTGACGACGACCATCATGATCGCGGTCAGGCGGTCGACGAGGAAGCCGACGTGGGCGGACAGCGGGCCGACCTCGAACCAGGTGTAGAGGTTCTCGTTGAACACGCCCCAGCCGCCGGTCACGAGCATGTACAGCACGTAGCACGACAGCAGGAACGAGACGAGCACGCCGGCGATCGTGACGGTGTGCGCGCCGGCGCGTCCGACGCGCTTGCCGAACAGGCCCGCGACGATCGCGCCGAACAGCGGCGCGAGGGCGATGACGAGGAGAATGAGCTTGGGCGTGATCATCGGAAGCCTTATCCCTTCATCGAATCGATTTCGGCCACGTTGATCGTGCTGCGATTGCGGAACAGCACGACGAGAATGGCCAGGCCGATCGCGGACTCCGCCGCGGCGACCGTCAGGATGAAGAACACGAACACCTGGCCTGCCGGATCGCCGAGGTAGCGGCTGAAGGCGACGAAGTTCATGTTCACGGCGAGCAGCATCAGCTCGATCGCCATCAGCAGCACGATGACGTTCTTGCGATTGATGAAGATGCCCGCGACGGAAATGCAGAACAGGATCGTGCCGAGCACGATGAAATGCGCGAGCGAGATCATGCGGATTCTCCGTTCGACGACGCTTCGCTGGCCATCTTGACGACGCGCAGGCGCTCGTCGCGCTGCACCAGCACCTGCTGGCTCGGCTTCTGCGTGCGCACGCCGCTGCGCTTGCGCAGGGTCAGTGCGACCGCGGCGATCAGCGCGACCGTGAGAATCAGCGCGGCGATCTCGAACGGGAGCAGGAATTTCGTGAACAGCGCCTGGCCCAGCCACGCGGTGTTGCTGCCCGCCGCGGCCGCCGGATTGGCCGGCAGCGGCACGGCCTGCAGCGTCTTCAGGCCGATGAGCGCCAGCATCTCGACGAGCATGACCGCCGCGACGACGACGCCGACCGGCAGGAAGCGGATGAAGCCTTCGCGCATCGCCTCGGGCTTGATGTCGAGCATCATGACCACGAACAGGAACAGCACCATCACGGCGCCGACGTAGACGACGATCAGCGCGAGGCCGAGGAATTCGGCTTCGGCGAGGATCCAGATGCCGGCGGCCGTGAAGAACGTCAGCACGAGGCTCAACGCCGCGTGCACCGAGTTCTTCAGCGTGATGACCGCCAGCGCGGAGGCGACGAGCACCGCGGCGAAGGCGTAGAACAGGATCTGTTGCATCATCGGGCGTTCTCCTGCGCGCTCAGCGATACGCCGCGTCTTGCGCGCGTGCGGCCGCGATCTCGGCCTCGTAGCGATCGCCCAGAGCCAGGAGCTTTTCCTTGGTCAGGATGTTCTCGCCGCGTTTTTCGAAGTGGTATTCGTGGATGTCGGTCTCGACGATCGAGTCGACCGGGCACGACTCTTCGCAGAAGCCGCAGAAGATGCACTTGAACAGGTCGATCTCGTAGCGCGTCGTGCGGCGCTGGCCGTCGCTCGCGCGCGGCGCGGCGTCGATCGTGATGGCCATCGCGGGGCAGACGGCTTCGCAGAGCTTGCAGGCGATGCAGCGCTCTTCGCCGTTCGGATAGCGGCGCAGCGCATGCAGACCGCGGAAGCGATTCGACTTCGGAATCTTTTCCATCGGGTACTGCATCGTGTACTTCGGCTTCACGAGGTACTTGCCGGTGACCCACAGGCCCTGCAGCAGTTCGAGCAGGAACAGGCTCTTGAAGTAACTGATGACGCGGTTCACGGGTTGACTCCCGGGCCGATGGTCACGCCGCCGAAATAGGCGAGGCAGCCGGCAACGAAGGTCCAGGCGATGGTGATCGGAATGAACACCTTCCAGCCCAGGCGCATGATCTGGTCGTAGCGGTAACGCGGGAACGTCGCGCGGAACCAGAGGAACAGGAAGGCCATGAAGAACGCCTTCGCGAACAGCCACCACCAGCCCGGCGCCGCGAGAATGCCGAGCGGCAGGCCCTGCACCGGCGACAGCCAGCCGCCGAGGAACAGCACCGAGGCGAGAAACGCGACGAGGATCATGTTCGCGTATTCGGCGAGGAAGAAGATCGCGAACGCCGAACCCGAATATTCCACATGGAAGCCGGCGACGATTTCCGATTCGCCTTCGGCCACGTCGAACGGCGCGCGATTGGTTTCGGCGACGCCCGAGATGAAGTAGATGACGAACATCGGCAGCAGCGGCAGCCAGAACCAGTCGAACAGGCCCTTGCCGCCGGCCTGCGCGTTGACGATGTCGGAGAGATTCAGGCTGCCGCAGAGGATCAGCACGCTGACCAGCGCCATGCCCATCGCGATTTCGTAGGACACGACCTGCGCGGCCGAGCGCATCGCGCCGAGGAACGCGTATTTCGAGTTCGACGCCCAGCCCGCGAGGATGATGCCGTAGACGCCGAGCGAGGTCATCGCGAGCAGGTACAGCAGGCCCGCATTCGCGTTCGACCAGGCGATGCGATCGCCGATCGGCACGACCGCCCACGCGGCCATGGCCGGCACGAGCGCGAGCAGCGGCGCGAGATAGAACAGGAACGTGCTGGCCTTCTCGGGAACCGTGATTTCCTTGAACAGCAGCTTGAACACATCGGCGAAGGCCTGCGCGAGACCGAGCGGGCCGACCTGGTTCGGCCCCATGCGCACGTGCATCCAGCCGATGACCTTGCGTTCCCACCAGACGTACATCGCGACCGAAATGATCAGCGGCAGCAGCGGCAGCGCGATCAGACCGACGACGAGCGACAGCGTCGGCCATTCGGCAATGAAGGTGTTGAGCAGCGCGATCACAGAGTCCATGCGCTTATGCCTTGCTGATGCTGAGTTCGGCGCCGTAAGCCGGCAGCGCCGCGGTCTCGACGTACGCGGCTTCGATCCAGGCGCCGCCGCGCGGCACGCCGGCGCTGACGACGACCGGCAGCGTCGCCGTGCCGGCCGCACCGGTCACCTTGACCATGCTGCCGTCGTCGACGCCGAGCGAGGTCGCGTCGTGCGGATTGAGGCCGAGCCCTGCCCCGCTGGTCAGCGGATGCGCCTGCAGTGCGGCCGCGCGACGCACGACCGCGTCGCCGCGATAGATCGGCACGGTCGCGATGCGCACGAGGCCCTTCGCGTCCTGGCGGCTCGCGACCTTGGCCTGAACCTGCGGCGCGATCGCTGCCGGCCGGGCGGCGAGCGCCTGGCGCAGTTCGGCGATCTCGGTGAATTCGAAGCCCGGCAGCGCGAGCTTGTCGGCCAGCGCGCGCAGCACTTTCCAGCCGGCGCGCGCCTCGCCTGGCGCCTTGGCACCGGCGGCGGCGGTCTGGCTGATGCCGTTGAGGTTGACCAGCGTCGCGTCGATTTCCGGCAGCGCGGCGATCGGCAGGATCGCGGTCGCGACGGCCTTGATCGCATCGCTCGCGAACGCGGTGAACGCGACGACGACGTCGGCCTTGGCCAGCGAAGTCATCGCGAGACCGCCGTCGCCGAAGTCGTACGGCGGCTCGGCGCCGTAGAGCACATAGCCCTTGCGCGGCAGCGCGAGCATCGTCCGCGCATCGAGGCCGCCGTTGGCCGGCACGACGCCGACGCGCGTGAGGCCGAGCGCGTTCGCACCGAGCGGCACTTCGTTGTAGCCCGCGTCGGTCGCGAGCGCGACGAAGCGCGCGCAGGCGCGCAGTAGCGAGGCCTGCGGATGCATCGCGGCCGCTTCGCCGAAGATCACGACGGAGCCGGTGGCGTCCTTCAGCGATTTCGCGAGCGAGCGCGCCGCGTCGTCGGTCGTCGCCGAGGCGAGCAGCGCCGCGAGTTCGGCCGGCGCTTCGCCGCCGAGGTCGAGCGCGGCCTTCGCGAGCTTCACCGCTTCGTCGGCCAGCACGGCCGGCGCGACGACGAGCGAGGTCGCCAGGTCGTAGTTGAAATCGAACGCGATCGGATTGAGCGCATGCACCTTCGCGCCGCGCTTGGCCGCCTTGCGCACGCGGTGGTTCGCGAGCGGCAGTTCGTGACGCAGGTTCGAGCCGAACAGCAGTACTGCGCCGGCCTTCTCGATGTCGGCGACCGGCGTGGCGAAACCGAAGCCCGCAGCCGCGTCGCTGAAATCGAGCTGGCGCAGGCGGTGATCGATGTGCTTGGTGCCGAGCGCGCGCACGAGTTCGGCGAGCAGGTGGCCTTCCTCGTTCGACGTCGCCGGATGCACGAGCGCGCCGAGATCGTCGCCGCGCACGGCCTTGAGCTTGTCGGCGACGGCCGACAGCGCCTCGTCCCAGCCGACGACGGTCCATTCGCCGTTCTTCTTGAGCAGCGGCTGCGTCGCGCGATCGGCGGCGTAGAGGCCCTGGTGGCTGTAGCGGTCGCGGTCCGACAGCCAGCATTCGTTGATCGCTTCGTTGTCGCGCGGCACGTGGCGCAGCACTTCGCCGCGGCGTGTGTGCAGCCAGACATTGGAACCCTGCGCGTCGTGATAGCCGAGGCTTTCGCGCGCGATCAGCTCCCAGGCACGTGCCTGGAAGCGGAACGGCTTGTTCGTCAGCGCGCCGACCGGGCAGACGTCGATGATGTTGCCGCCGATCTCGCTCTCGATCGTCTTGCCGACGTAGGTGCCGATCTCGAGGTTCTCGCCGCGGCTCATGCCGCCGAGCTCGTAGGTGCCCGCGACCTCGCCGACGAAGCGCACGCAGCGCGTGCACTGGATGCAGCGCGTCATCTCGGTCGCGATCAGCGGACCGATGTCCTCGTCGGCGACCGAACGCTTGCGCTCGACGAAACGGCTGACCGAGCGGCCGTAGCCCATCGACACGTCCTGCAGTTCGCACTCGCCGCCCTGATCGCAGATCGGGCAGTCGAGCGGATGGTTGATCAGCAGGAACTCCATGACGTTGCGCTGCGAGCTCAGCGCCTTCTGCGAGCGCGTCAGCACCTTCATGCCTTCCATGACCGGCGTGGCGCAGGCGGGCATCGGCTTGGGCGACTTCTCGACCTCGACGAGGCACATGCGGCAGTTCGCCGCGATCGGCAGCTTGTCGTGGTAGCAGAAACGCGGAATCGGCACGCCGGCCTTGTCGGCGGCGTGGATGATCATCGAGCCTTTCGGCGCGGTCATCGCCTTGCCGTCGATCTCGATGTTGACGTGATCGGGCGGCGTGTTCGGGTTCACGGGCTGGGCGCTCATGCGTCGTTCGTCCTCAAGCGGCCTTGCCGGGCTGGTCGTCGACGAGCGAGCGCTTGTTGACGATGAAATATTCGAATTCGTGCCAGAAATGCCGCAGCATGCCCTGCACCGGCCACGCAGCGGCTTCGCCGAACGCGCAGATCGTGTGCCCCTCGATCTGGCCGGCAGCCTGCTTGAGCATGGCCAGATCGGTCATCTCGGCCCTGCCTTCGACGATGCGCGTAAGCATGCGGTACATCCAGCCCGTGCCTTCGCGGCACGGCGTGCACTGGCCGCAGGACTCGGCGTAGTAGAAACGGCTGATGCGCTGGCAGGCGCGCACCATGCAGGTCGAATCGTCCATGACGATGACCGCGCCCGAACCCAGGCCGGAGCCGGCCTTCTGGATCGAGTCGTAGTCCATGGTGCATTCGAGCATGGTCGCCGCCGGCAGCACCGGCATCGACGAACCGCCCGGAATCACGGCCTTGAGCTGACGGCCCGGACGCATGCCGCCGGCGAGCGCGAGCAGATCCTTGAATGGCGTGCCGAGGCGGATCTCGTAGTTGCCCGGTTTCGCTACATGTCCCGAAACGGAAAAGATCTTCGGCCCGCCGTTGTTCGGTTTGCCGAGATTGAGGAACCACTCCGCGCCGTTGCGCAGAATGGCCGGCACCGACGCATAGGTCTCGGTGTTGTTGATCGTCGTCGGGCGGCCGTACAGACCGAAGCCGGCCGGGAACGGCGGCTTGAAGCGTCGATGCCCGAACCCTGGATGTTCCTGCCGAGCAGGCCGGCCGCGTAGGCTTCCTTGAGCGCTTCCTCGAAGTGCTCGAACGGCTCGTGGTGGAACTCGCCGCGCAGGTAGTTGTAGGCGACCGTCGAACCGGTGCAGTAGCACGCGATCGCGAGGCCTTCGACGACCGAATGCGGATTGAAGCGCAGGATGTCGCGGTCCTTGCAGGTGCCCGGCTCGGACTCGTCCGAATTGCAAAGAATGTACTTCTGCCCCGGCGCCGTGCGCGGCATGAACGACCATTTCAGGCCGGTCGGAAAGCCGGCGCCGCCGCGGCCGCGCAGCGAGGACTTCTTGATTTCCTCGATGACCGCCGCCGGATCGGGCTTCTCGGCGAGGATCTTCTTCCACGCCTGATAGCCGTCGACCTTCAGGTAATTGTCGAGCGCCCAGGGCTTGTCGAAATGCAGCGTCGTGTAGACGACCTGATGATCCTGCGGGGCGGGGCCTACCGGGCCGGTGGAGTGCGATGCCATGTCCTGCCTCACTTCAGGCCGTCGAGGATCTGATCCACTTTTTCAGCGGTCAGGTTCTCGTGGTAGTGGCCGTTGACGACCATCATCGGCGCGCCGCAGCAGGCGGCGAGGCATTCTTCCTCTTGCTTGAGGTAGATGCGGCCATCGGCCGTCGATTCGCCGAGCTTCACGCCGAGCTTTTTCTCGCAGTGGCGCACGACGTCTTCCGCGCCGTTGAGCCAGCACGAGATGTTGGTGCAGATCGCGACGTTGTTGCGGCCGACCGGCGAGGTCTCGAACATCGAGTAGAAGCTCGCGACCTCGTAGGCCCAGACCGTCGGCAGGTCGAGATACTTCGCGACGGCCGTGGTGAGTTCGTCGGTCAGATAGCCGCCCTGCTGTTCCTGCGCGGCCATGAGGCCCTGGATCAGCGCCGAGCGCTTGCGGTCCGGCGGAAACTTCGACACCCAGTGGTCGATGTGGTGGCGCGTCTTCTCGGTCAGCGCGACCTGCGGGTCGACATCCTTGACCTGGTTGTAGGTGCCAGTGGCTTTCATGATGTGCTCCCGTCGCTCAGCGGTCGATTTCGCCGAACACGACGTCGTAGGTACCGATCATCGCGACGACGTCGGGCAGCATGTGGCCGCGTACGATCTCGTCCATCGACGACAGATGGGCAAAGCCCGGCGCTCGCACCTTGAGGCGGAACGGCTTGTTCGCGCCGTCGGAAACCAGATAGATGCCGAACTCGCCCTTCGGCG
>CAMLLF010000138.1 GCA_946480705.1 uncultured Lysobacteraceae bacterium
CGCGTCGAGCAGCAGCTCATCCAGTCGCAGAAGATGGAAGCCGTCGGCCAGCTGACCGGCGGCATCGCGCACGACTTCAACAACATGCTGACCGGCGTGATCGGCTCGCTCGACATCGTGCGCATGCGGTTGAACGGCGGCCAGACCGACGGCATCGCCGAGTTCGTGCAGCTCGCGCTGGCCTCGGCCAATCGCGCGGCATCGCTGACGCAGCGCCTGCTCGCGTTCTCGCGGCGCCAGTCGCTGGATTCCAAGCCGATCGACATCAACCAGCTCGTCGATTCGCTCGGCGACCTGCTGCGCCGGACCATGGGCGAGCGCATCAGCGTCGTTCTGGAACTCGATGCCGCGCTGCCCGCCGGCATCGCCGACGCGAGCGAACTCGAAAGCGCGATCCTCAATCTCGCGATCAACGCGCGCGATGCGATGCCCGACGGCGGCAGGCTCTGCGTGAGCACGCGCGTCGTAGTGGCCGACGCGCCGGCACGGCCCGACAAGCCGGCGCTCAAGCCTGGCCGCTACATCGTCATCAGCGTGTCCGACAGCGGCGTGGGCATGACGCCGGAGCTGCTCGACAAGGTGTTCGAGCCGTTCTTTACGACCAAGCCGCTGGGGCAGGGTACCGGTCTCGGGCTGTCGATGGTCTACGGCTTCGCGCAGCAGAGCGGCGGCGAGGTGCGCATCGACAGCACGCCCGGCGCCGGCACGACGGTCAGCCTGTTCCTGCCCGCAACCGAAGACGCGGCCGAGTCCGCCGAAAAGCCGCCGGCCGGCATCGACCGCAACGGCGACGGCCAGTGCGTGCTGCTCGTCGAGGACGACGAGGCCGTGCGCACGCTCGTGAAGGTCGTGCTCGAACAGCTCGGCTACGTCGCGATCGAGGCGTCCGAGGCGCTCGTCGCCATTCCGGTGCTCGCCTCGGCGCGGCGCATCGATCTGATGATTTCCGACGTGGGCCTGCCCGGCATGAACGGCCGCGAGCTCGCCGAGGTCGCGCGCAAGCACCGCCCCGATCTGCCGATCCTGTTCGCGACCGGCTACGCCGAGAACGCCGCGATCCGCGCGAGCTTTCTCGGCTCCAACATGGCGATGATCACGAAGCCGTTCACGATCGAATTGCTGGCGGCGAAGATCGGGGAGATGCTGGGCGGAGGGCGAGGAAAGAATCTGGAGGAGTGAGAAAAAGAGCGGTTTACGGCTCGTTCCTGCTTTTTGCGGAGTTGTTGAATTTTCCGCGATAACGCTGCGATCCGGAAACCGGCCGGAAAGCCCGCCACTCGTTTCCCACTCCTCTCCGCTCACTCCTGCACTCGATCGTCAGCCACCCGCGTTCATCAACTCCCTCAGCACCTCCGCCGTGCGCGCGTCGGCCGGAAAGAACGACTCGATCGCGAGTTCCGACAGCGTGACGTCGAGCGGCGTGCCGAATACGGTGATCGTGCTGATGAACGACAGCACACCGTAGTCGCTGTGCAGCTGCAGTTGCATCGCGACGCTGTCGGCGAGGCTCGGCGGATCGCCGTTCGTGTCGGGCGGCACGGGATACGCGAGCAGTTCCTCGTACAGCGCGCGGACCTGCGGATCGCCGGTCGCCTCGGTCTGGCGCTGCGCGTTGTGCAGCAGATGTGCGCGGATCTGGCCGAAATTGACGATGCGCGTGGCGAGGCCGTCGGGATGCAGGCTCAGGCGCATCATGTTGATCGGCGGCTCGAGCAGATGTGCCGCGGCGCCGGCGAGGAACGGCGCGATCGCGCGGTTCGTCGCGACGATGTTCCAGTGCCGGTCGACGGCGAGCGCCGGATAGGGTTCGTGACCCCTGAGCACGAGATCGACGGCGGCGCGCGCCTGCGCGAGTGCGGGCGCGTCGAGCCGGCTCTCGCGGTACATCGGCGCGAGGCCGGCGGCGGTCAGCAGCTGATTGCGTTCGCGCAGCGGCACTTCGAGGCGCTCGACGAGCCGCATCAGCATCGCCCGGCTCGGCAGCGAGCGGCCGGTCTCGATGAAGCTCACGTGGCGCGTGGACGTTTCGGCGATGGCGGCGAGGTCCATCTGGGTCAGGCGGCGGCGCTGGCGCCAGTCGCGCAGTTGTTCGCCTACGGGGCGGGTCAGGTTCATTCGCACACTCTAATCGAGGCCGCGCGACCTGCGTATTACCTCCGATGTAATCGACGCCACGACCCGGCTGCGGCTCAATGTTCGCGAACTCAAACGAAGAAGAGGAGTCAGTCGATGAACGCGATCCGCCGCATAAACAGTCTTTCGCTGTTCCACCGCGCGCTGTTGCTGGATCTTTCCACCTGTATTCCGACCGCGGCGCTGCTGATCGCCGGTGCGGACGCGCTGGCGCCGCTGACCGGGCTGCCGGTCGAGCTGCTGCGCTATGCGGGCTTCGTGCTCGTGCCGTTCGGCGTGCTGCTTGCGCTGACCTTGTCGGCAGCCCGGCCGAACAAGTTCGCAGCCTGGAGCATCATGGAAATCAATCTCGCCTGGGTCGTCGCGAGCTTCTACGTGCTCTACGGCGCCGGCCTGCAGCCGACCGCCGCCGGATCGGCCGTCGTGATCGCCCAGGCGCTCGGCGTGCTCGGCATTGCGGCGCTGCAGTTCGCCGGCTGGCGCCGGCTCGGGACGGCCAACGATTACACGGGTTCCGTCGCGGCGCGCGCGTGAGCGCGGCGGCGGTGCCGCGGGGCAGGGCGGTCGGCGCTCTGCCCGCCGGCAAGGGAATCCCCGCGTAGCGTCGGGGTTTCCCCAAAGGCGCCGGTCGTACCGCGCGCGATCGGCAGGTCACGTGAACGTATGCCTCTGGCCTGAGCCGGAGGCTTTGTTCGTTTCCGGCTGGGAGCGCGTTTCTTAGCTCGCCATCCCGCCCGCGAACGGAGCCTCGTCATGAAAGCCACTTCTCTTCCCGCCGTAAAGACGGTTTTCGTCCTCGCCGCCGCCGCGGCCGTGATGGCCGCCGCCGGCGCCGCACGCGCCGACAGCGTGCGCGGCGGCTGCAGCTATGACGGTGCGAAGTTCACGTTCGCCGACGGCGTCGTGTTCAAGGACGCCAATCCGTTCGACGACAAGAAGCTCGACACGATGGTCGTGCTCGCGACGTTTCCGATCGACAGGGCGGCGCTTGCCGGCGAAGAGAACAAGACCTACGCGATCGCCGACCAGGGTTCGAGCGTCGCGGATTCGCGCCGGCTCGAGCTGCGCATTTCGGAAGGCAAGGTCGCGACCGTGAACTACCGCAGCTCCGGCATGAGCGTGTCGACCTCCGGCGGCGACATCGGCAAGCTGACCGCGCGCACGAACGACGCGAAGCGCATCGCCGCGGATTTCGCGCTCGAAGACGACGACAAGGAAGACCTGCAGTGCGACCTCGGCTTCGATCTCGCCTACGGCGCGACGGCGCCGGCGACGGCAAGCGCCGGCGGCGCGGGCGCAAAGAGCGCGGCAGCCGCCGCGCCCGCGGCGAAAGGCAAGGCGCTGCCGGCCGGCGGCGGCGAGCCCGGCAAGGTGTTCCAGGCCAATCTCGCCGCGATGCAGAAGGGCGACGTCAACGCGATGCTCGCGACCGTGGTCAAGGCGCAGGCCGACAAGATGCGCGCGCAGCAGAAGGACCCGCAGTTCGGCGCGATGGTCGAGATGATGAAGTCGTTCGCGCCGAAGACCGCGACGGTGACCGGCGGCCAGGATTTCGGCGAGACCGCCGAACTCACGATCGAGGCGGTCGACCAGTCCGGCGGCACGTCGTCGGGCATCTCGAAGCTGCGCAAGGAAGGCGGTGCCTGGAAAGTCGAAAAGACCAGCATGAAAGGCAGCCTCTGAGGCGACGCGAAGCGGTCGCGGCGGCATGTTCATGTCCCGCGGCTGTTTCGCAATTGTAAATTCCGCCGCTCCGGCCGATCGGCCGGAGGCGGCGCAGGCGGCGTTCACTGTCGTCGCAATCGATTGGTGCGAAACGATTTTTGCCTGCCGAGCGGATGCCTCGGCGATTCCGCGACCGCGTCTGTCCGGCACGCTTTAACGGCGCGTTAGCGCAGCCGGTCGTGCAAAACCGCACCATTGCGGACTTTCCGCCGTCCGGAACCGCTGATGCCCGTTACGCGTCTGACCGCCGCCGCCGCTGCTCTTGCTGCCGTTCTGCCCGCCGCCGTCTGTGCCCAGACGACCTTGCGTCTCAACTGGACCGCGACCGACGGGACGCCCAAGACCTGCATCGTGACGACCGACGCGAACGGCGTGAGCATGGATCCGGCGTCGGGCAAGCTGCTTGCGACGGCGACCTTCGGCGCCGACTGCCCGACCGTCGCCACGCCGCCGCCGGTCAGCGATCCGGTCATCACGAACGGGCTCGATGCGAACGAACTGCCGTCGAGCAGCGTCGCCGGCGCGTCGCACACGGTCACCTGGTCGGCCGACGCGGACACCTGCAGCTATTCCGCGAGCAGCCTGCCGGGACAGATCGCGGGCTGGCCGGTCGGCGGCGACGTCTGCAGCAATGCGGACAGCTGCCGCAGTTCGCACAGCGTACCGGTCACGCTGCCGGCGATTGCCGGCAACTATGTGTTCGACCTGAGCTGCCGCCGCAACGGATCGGGCGTCGTCGCGGTGTCGCGCCGCACGGTCGCCGTGCCGCCGGTCACGCCGCCGGTTTCGGGCTGCATCGCACCGGCCGACACGGCGTATATCGAGTTCAATTACACGGTCAGCAACGGCCGCGTCGTCGACGCCAAGCATTTCGAGCCGACCTTCGGCTACAGCACGGCCGACGGCCCGCTGCGTACCTTCCCGGGCACGCCCAACATCAACCAGCGCGTGTTCATGCCGCGCAACAGCTACGTCGCGATGCAGTTCACCGTGCCGAGCGACCTCACCGTGATGACGACCGGCGCGTTCCGCTTCGAGGAAACGCAGCCGCAGACGAATCCGGCGCGCATGTCGATGACGATCAGCAAGTCCTGCGGCGATTTCAGTCCGACGCCGACGGCGCCGCTGACGAGCGCCTGCGTCCTCAACAACGCGATGGCCAACGGCAACCTGCTCTGGGGCTACGCGCCGGGTTATGCGCAGGTCTGTCAGCTGCAGCCCGGCGAGACGTATTTCCTCAACATCATCCACGCCTCGCTGAACGCGCCGCTGGCGACCTACTGCGAAGGCTACTGCGGCAACACGATCCAGAACCAGAAAGTCTCGCCGACGCCGCTGTGGCCGGCGCAGCTCTGAGCCGCCGGCGGTTTCGCGGGGCGCCGGCCGTGCAGTAGTGGTTTTGTGTATCAGTGAATTTATATAACAAAATCCAGCGCGCGGCTTAACGGTCGGTTAGCACACCCATGAGCCCGTTTGCGGACGATTGCTCCGCAGGCGAACTCAGGGGCAATCCGATGAAGTTGAAGCGTCACGTCGCCGCCGCGCTCGCGGCGGCCCTGCCGGCGATCGCCGGAGCGCAGGTCACGGTCAACGTCCACTGGATCGCGCCGGACGGCGCGGCCAAGACCTGCGTCGTCATGGCCGGCGCCGACGGCGTGACCATGGATCCCGGCGGCAATCTCGAACTCGACGGCGTGTTCGGCGGCGACTGTCCGGGCGGTTCCGCGCCGCTGCCGCCGGTGATCACGGACGGGCTCGATCTCGCCGAGCTGCCGGCGACGAGTGCGGGCGGTGCGGCGCACACCGTGGCGTGGAGCGCCGACGCTGATCGCTGCAGCTATTCGGCGAGCGGTTTTCCGTCGCCGGTCAGCGGCTGGCCGACGAGCGGCGATGCCTGCGGCACGGCGGCGGCCTGCGCGAGCCCGCATTCGGTGCCGGTCAGCTTGCCGGCCACGCCGGGCATCTATGCGTTCAACCTGAGCTGCTGGCGCAACGGCATCGCCGCGCCGGTGGTCTCGCAGCGCGCCGTGGCCGTACCGGGTACGTCCGCCTGCATCGCGCCGACCGGGCTGACGCGCGCGACGGTGAGCTACGTCGAGTTCAACTACACCCCCGGCAACGGCCGCGAGACCGATTCCACGCTGTTCGAGAACATCTTCGGCTACTTCGACGAGGTCTCGCCGCTGCGTCCGTTCCCGGGACGCTCGAATCTCAACCAGCGCGTCTTCATTGCGCAGGACATGTACGTTTCGATGCGCTTCACCGTGCCGGCGACGATCACGCCGAACACGAGCGGCGTGCTGCGCTTCGAGGAAACGCAGCCGCAGACAGACGGCATGTCGATGACGATCAGCAAATCCTGCGGCGACTTCAATCCGATCGCGCAGGCGCCGCTCACGCGCGGCTGCGTGGTCAACGACGCCGGGCCGAACGGCAACATCACCTGGATCGTCGGCACGGCGCATGCGGGCATCTGCCAGCTCGTGCCCGGCGAAACCTATTACCTCAACATCCTGCATGCGACGCTCGACGCGCCGCTGCAGTCGCTCTGCAACCGGGCGTCCTGCGGCAACACGATCCAGGACCAGATCGGCCCCGGCTCGCCGCCGTGGCCGTGATGCGTCACGCCGGCGGCGCGACGCCGAACCAGCCGTCGCGCCGCGCAGCATCGAGCCGCGCGGCGATGTGATCCCGGAGGGGAACGTCGCAAAACGTCGACGTTCCCGCGCCGGGCTCGGCGACTCCAAGAACCGCCGGAACGGCGGTTCTTGAGATTCCAGGAAGCACAGCCGTCGCGGATCGGCGCGGCGACGCGCGCGACGACGCGTTCGTAGCCGATGCCGTTCTCGCGCCGGCTCTGGCCAGCGTGTCGCCGGTGTCGATTTCGCCGATGTCGTGCACGAGCAGCAGCGCGACGACGCGTTCCAGGTCGACGCCGGGCGGCGCGAAAACGGCGCCAGCGACATCGCGAACAGGGCGAGCTGCCAACCGTGTTCGGCCGAATTCCCGTAGTGCCCGAGTCCGAGCGGCTTGACCCTGCGCGCGACGCCCTTGAGCTTGCCGGGCTCGATCACGAAATCGACGATCTGCCGCATGACGACCACCCTGATGCGGAACGGGTAGCCCAGCGGATCCGTCGCCGTCGCTGCGTCGAGCCGCTACCATCGCGCGACCGCCGCACCCGGGAACGACAGCTGACGATGAGCGCCGCCGCGGAAACCGACGCCGGACGACGCTTCGCGCGCGCACCGCTGCTGCTGCTCGCCGTGCTGGTCGTGCTGCATCTCGCGCGCGTGCCGTACGCGGCGACGCATCTGGATTTCGCGCGCGACGTCTTCGTCGCCTGGCGCTTCCTGCAGGGCGAGGAAATTCCTCTGGCCGGGCCGGTGCTGGCCGGCACGATCCATCTCGGGCCCGCGTGGTACTGGCTGCTCGCGGCGCTGCTGGCGATCACGCGCAGCTGGCTCGGCGTGGTCTGCGTGCTCGGCGTGCTGTCGGCGACGCAGATAGTGCTCGCGTTCCGGCTCGGCCGCGCGCTGCACGGCGAACGCGCCGGCCTGCTCTGGGCCGCGCTGCTCGCGCTGCCGTCCTGGTCGAATGTCGAATGGATGCTGCCGCAGCACTACGTGCTGACCGCGCCGCTCGTGCTCGCGTTCCTGCTCTGCGCGACGCGCTATGTGCAGCAGCGGCGCGCACGCTGGCTCGCCGGCATGGCGCTCGCGTTCGTGCTCGCGCTGCACGCGCATCCGAGCAGCATCGGTCTCGTCTGGATCGGACTGGCGGTGCTCGCGCATGCGGCCTGGACTCGCGCACTGCAGTGGCGCGCGCTGCTGTCGGCCGCGGCGATCGCGCTCGTGCCGCTGCTGCCGTATCTGTGGTGGAGCATCGGCAACGACTTCGCCGACTTTCGCGCCGGCAGCGCGTACCTGCTCGACGGCCAGAGCACGGGCAGCGCGGCGAATGCACTGGCCGTGCTGCATGCGGCCACGCTCGGCGGCACGCGCTACTGGCTGCAGACGCTGCTCGCATGGCCCGCGTGGCTGACGACATCGGCGATCGCGGTGCTCGGACTCCTCGCCGTCGCGGCGGCGGCCGGCTGGTATCGCCAGTCGCGCGATCCGGCGCAGCGCCGGCTCGTCGTCTGCGCACTGCTCGCCGTCGTCGCGGTCGCGCTGACGACGGCGCTGATCCGTCAGCAGACCACGTACTACATGACGACGCCGCTGCGCGTCGTCGCGCTCGGAGCGTTCGCGCTCGGACTCGCCGCGCTCGGCGCCGCGGGCTGGGCGCGCGCGCTGCGCGCGACGGCGATCGCGCTCGCGATCGCGTTGAACGCCGTCTGTGCAGTCGCCGCGGCGCGCTTCGTCGTGAGCGGCAGCTGGCCGTTCAATTTCCAGGCGCTGTTCGACGTGACCGGCAGCGGCACCGAGCCGGCGCCGCTGCTGTTGCTGCCGGCCTATGCGATGCGCGACAGCGGCGCGCTGCTTTGCGCGGAAGCCGCGCCGTCGGTCCACGGCGCGTATGCGCGGCATCTGCTGTACGACTACGCGATCGAGATGCGGATCGCCTGCGCGCGCGGCGACGCGGTCGCCGGCGGCGGCAACGCGGCGCGCACGCACTGGC
>CAMLLF010000139.1 GCA_946480705.1 uncultured Lysobacteraceae bacterium
TGCGCGTGATGCGCACGAGCACGAGCCGGCGCGCATCGCCGGATACGTCGAAGCTGCGGTGATCGACCGCCTCGCGCGTGCGCCAGACCGTCGCGTCGCTGCCGTCATCCAGGCCGCGGCGACGCAGCAGCAGTTCGTCGGCATCGTCGCTATTGGCGGCGAAGTACCAGAGTGCACCGTTGCGCACACGCCAGGCGAAGCGGTTGCTCACTGCGGCGATCACGGTCTCCTCGTCTCCGGCATCGCGCAGTTCGCGCACGCCGGCGCCGTCGGCGCGGCTGTAGTAGATGCGTCCGCTGCGCGGGTCGACGTCGACCGCGGCGACGTTGTCGCGCAGCGGCTGCGCGGCGGCCTGTACCGACGCGATGCGCATCAGCCGCGGACTGCGGCCGCCGCGATCGACGACGAGGAAGCCCGAACCGGGCGCATAAGTGCCGAAACGCACGTCCGTCGCGGCATCGGAAACCGCGCGCTGTGCCTGGCTGTCGAGGTCGATCTCGACGAGTTCGCCGCGTCCGTCGCGGCGCCGCGTGACGACGATGCGGCGGCCGTCGGCGCTCCACTGCGGATACAGGAACAGCGCGCCGTCGTTGTGGGTCAGCGCATAGCTCTGCCGCGCGCCCGCGTCGTGCAGCCACAGCTGCGGGCTGCCGCCGCGATCGGACACGAACGCGAGACGGCTGCCGTCGGGCGAGAGCACCGCATAACTGTCGCTGCCCGTCGACGGCGCGATCTCGCCGCCGGCAGCCGCGTCATCGCCGAGAACGACGCCCTGCATCACCGAGCGCGTGCGCGGCACTTCATAGGCGAGCGCGTCGCCATGGCGCGCGACGTCGGGCATCTGCGCCGGCGCGACGCCGAGCGCGCTCACGCGGCCGTCGGCAATGTCGACGCGATACAGTGCCTCGGTGCCGCCGTGGTTCGATGCGAACACGATGCCGCTGCCGTCGGGCAGCCAGTCGAAACCGCGGATCAGCGCGGAGAGCCGCGTCAGGCGCCGCGCGTCGCCGCCGTTCGTCGCGACGAGATAGAGATCGCCGTAGGGCGAAAGGCCGCGGCGGAACGCGATCGTCGCGCCGTCCGGCGAGAAATGCGGCGCGAGGTCGTGTTCGGTCGGATCGTGGGAATAGTCGAACGGCAGCGGCTCGCCGCCCTCGACGGCGATCAGCGACAGTCGCGCCGTACCGGGTCCGTCGAAGCGCGCGATCGCGAAACGGCTGCCGTCGGGCGACCAGTCGAAACTCTCGAACAGCCCGCGCGCACAGCGCGATCGCGCGCGTTCGACGCCGCCGAGCGCATCCACGGTAACCAGGTCGCATCGCTGCGCTTCGCGCCGCACGAATGCGATCTGCGCGCCGTCGCCCGACCACACCGGCCAGGACTCCTCGCCGCGGCCTTCGCTCGGAAACAACGTCGTCGATGCGTTGACGCCGCGCACATGGACACGCTGACGGCGGCTGTCCGCGTCGATCGCGACATAGGCAAGACGCGACCCGTCCGGGGACAGACGCGGCGTGGTCTCCGCGCCGGGTTCCGCGGTCAGCAGCAGCGGCGCGCCGGCGACGGACGCCGGCGGCGGCGCGTCCGCCGTGCGCAACGCAAACGCCGCGAATGCCGCCGCAAGCAGCAGCGTGACAGCCGCGAACCAGCGCCGGCGCAGCCTCCGCGACGCGTTGGCCGGCGCCGCTGCGCTCATGACCGCGATGTCGTCGACCGGGGACGGATCCATCAGCGCGGCCTGCGCCGCCGGCTCTTCCCATTCCACGGCGGCGAGCAGGCGATAGCCCAGGCGCGGTACGGTTTCGATGAAGCGCGGTGAAGAAAGATCGTCGCCGAAGACACGGCGCAGTTCTTTCACTGCCTGGGTCAGTACATCGCCGTCGCCCGCCCGCCCGGCCCAGACGCGCGCGAGCAGTTCGTCGCGCGTGCGCGTGACGCCGGGATCACGCGCGAGTTCGAGCAGAACACCGACCGCCTTCGGCGTCAGCCGCTGCGCGTCGCCGTCGCCGAGCACGCGCAACGCGCCGACGTCGACTCGCCTTCCGGCAAGGCAGAGGATGCGGCGCAAACTCGTGTCGGCGAAGACTTCGGGACGCATCGGCTCGATTAACGAAGGCTTTCGTAGTTTGCCGGCGAGGATGCCACAAGTTCGTGGCTTTGGCACAACCTGCGCGCAAGCCGCGCAACAGCCGGCCCGCGATTGGGCACGCGCGCAACACGCGTCGCGCGCGGACAAAAAAAAGCCACCGCGTCACCGCGGTGGCCTGTAAGCAACCCGATTGCCGCGGGTAGGCGCGGCAGCCGCAGTGTCTCAGGGGAGGCCGGCATGGGAGTTGCGGTTGCTGCGCGCTTGCGCTCGCGGACGACGGGATGCGACCGACGCTGCGCCGTCGTCTGCCCTTAACGCTTTTATTACCCGAAAACACGCATGTTTCCTGCATGCACACGCCGTTGTGACAGCTGTCCAACTGCACGACAATGCGACCGGCACGACCAGCCCCAGACCAGACCATGCTTTCGAGTTCGCCGTTTTTCGTTTCGCCGCCGCGCGCAGGCGCCTGCGCCGCCGATCGCTTCACTCCAGCGCGCATACCCGCATGAAGCCCGCGACGGTTTCCAGCTTCGCGGCGATCCTGGTCCTTGCGCTGACCTTCCTGTTCATTCCCGACGCGGGCGCCGCGACGAAGCGCGGCACCGCGCGCGCCGCGGCCGCGGCGAAGGCGCCGGCGAAGAAACCCGCGGTCAAGAAAGCGCCGGCGCGCAAGGCGCTCGCACCGAGCCGCCGCGCCGCCGCCGCTGCCGCGACCATGCCGGTCGTCGCCGGCGCGGTCGCCGCCAACGCAGGGCTCAGCGTCGCGACCGACATGAATCTCTGGCTCGATTCGATCGAATCGTCAGGCCAGATCGCCGGACTCGCCGTCGCCGTGGTCCAGGGCGACCAGGTGCTGCTGCAGCGCGGCGTCGGCTACGCCGATGCGAACGCGGGCACGCCGGTCACGCCGGACACGGTATTCCGCCTCGCCTCGCTGTCCAAGTCCTTCGCGGCGACGCTCGCGGGCATGCTCGTCGACGACGGATTCCTGTCGTGGGACAGCCGCGTCGGCGGCATCCTGCCGACTTTCGCGCTCAAGGATGCGAGCGCCGCCGAGAAGCTCAGCGTGCGCGACATCCTGAGCCACCGTGTCGGCCTGCCGCACAACTCCTACGATCACCTGCTGGAGCAGGACGAGCCCTACCCGCTGCTCGTCGACCGGCTGCGCGAAATCGATCCGATCTGCGGCGTCGGCGACTGCTACAGCTACCAGAACGTCGCCTTCAGCCTGCTCGGCGACGTGACCTATGCGGTCACCGGCGATTTCTTCTATCACCAGGTCGAGAAGCGCATCTTCCATCCACTCGGCATGACGACCGCGACCTACGGCCGCGACGCGCTCGAATCGAGCCGCGAGTGGGCGCGTCCGCACTCGCGCAGCGGCCGCCGCTGGATACCGTTGCAGCCGCGCGAGAACTACTACCACGTGGCGCCGGCCGCGGGCGTCAACGCGAGCATCAAGGACATGAGCCAGTACCTCATCGCGCATATGGGCGGTCGTCCGGAGGTGCTGCCCGAGGACCTGCTCGGCACGCTGCACCGCCCGGTCGTGGCGACGCCGACGGAAATGACCTCGGCGCCGTGGCGCCGCGGCCGCCTGCGCGATGCGCAATATGCGCTGGGCTGGCGCGTGTTCGACTATGCCGGCGAGCCGATGGTGTTCCATGCGGGCGCCGTGCAGGGCTATCGCGGCGTGATCGCGTTCCTGCCGCAGCGCCGCTTCGGTCTCGTCATGCTCTGGAACTGCGAGACGGCGATCCCGACCGGCCTGCTGCCGATGGCCTTCGACCGCTACCTCGGACTGCCTCAGGTCGACTGGGCCGGCGTCGAGCTGCTCGACCGCAACCGCATGGCTGCCGGCGGCGCCTCGCGCTGAAAACTGTGCAATAGCCGGCTCGACCGTTTCGCGCCAAGCGCTACCATCGGGGCCTCCTCGAGCCAACGCGTGGACGCGCGAATGCCACCGGAAACCCGGAACTGCGATCCGCGTCGCGCCGCGTCGCGATCCCTTGCGCGCGCACAGCCGGCCGCTGCGCGACGCGCGGAGCGCGCCTCATGCTGATCGCCGAACGCTTCGTGCTGCTGGCGCTCGACCCGCAATCGGGCCGCATCGTCCTGCCGCATCCGGACACGCGTGCGGACACGCTGTGCGCCGCCGGGCTGCTCGTCGACCTGTTCGCGCAGAAGCGGCTCTCGTTCGACGCGGCGCGACGGCTTGCCGTCGACACGACCCTGCCGAGCCAGCACGCGATTCTCAACGACGCACTGAACGCGCTCGCGGCAATCCCGCGCGCGTCGGCCGCCGAAGCGATCCTTGAGGTCGAACGCCGTCTCGCGCTGCTTGACCGGCATCTGCTCGATGCGCTCTACCGGCGCGATGTCCTGCATCGGGTGCGCGACTGGCAGTTCTGGCGCCGCGATGCGCTGCGCTATCCGCTGCGTTCGCTGCAGGCACGCAATGACACCGCGTCGTTTCTGCTGCAGGCCGCCGACGGCGGCAGCGGCGCGGCCGGCATCGGTCTGCTGATGCTGGCCGACGTGGCCGGCGTCATGACCGCACACCTCGGCGCGCGCCACCACGAACGCGCGAATCGCATGCTGCTCGCACTCAACGCCATCGACGCGACACACGAACTCGCCGGCATCGCGGCGATCCGCAGCGCGTTGCTCGCCTAGTGTCCTGTCCCGAAAAAAAAAGCCGGCACGTGGCCGGCTTTTTCGCGAAACGCGGAACCGTCTCTTACATCTTGAACTCGATGCGACGACGCACCGTCGCCTCGACCGCGGCGCCATTGCGCATCGCCGGGTTGAAGTTCCAGCGCTGGACCGCGTCGAGCGCGGCGCGGTCGAACGTGCGCGGCGGATCGGCGTCGAGCACCCGCGCGTTCGCGACACTGCCGCTGCTCGTGACCGTGAACTCGACCTGCACCCAGCCTTCCTGACGACGGCGCAGCGCCGCGTTCGGATACTGCGGCGGCACCGACTTGACGAGAACCGCATCGCGCGTCTCACCGCCGGCAGGTGCCGCGGCCGCCGGAGCGGCCGACGCGGTCGTGGCTGCCGGCGTTGCTTCGGGCGTGGCTGCCGGCGTGGCCGTGCGCGTGCCAGCACCGGTGGATGCCGTCGACGGCGCGGCGCCCGCACCCTCGGCGGCGCCGGTCGTGCCGGCCCCCGGCGTCGACGCCGGCGTCGCCGCGGTCGCTGCCGGCTCGGCTGCGCGACGACGCGCCGCTTCTTCGGCTGCGGCGGCCTGGGCCGCTTCGCGTTCGGCGATCTTGCGCTGTGCGTCGAGCTTGGAACGCAGGATCGTCAGCGTGTAGTTGTTCGGATCGACCTTGGTCAACAGCTCGATGACGCGATTCGCGTTGTCGATGTTGCGCGCGTTGATGTCCTGCTCGGCCGCGCTCGCCGCGAACGTGAACAGCTCGCGCAGTGCGTCCTGCGCACCGCTGTTGCCGGGTTCCTTCTCGAGGATCTTCAGATAGAACTCGAGCGCGTTGTTGCCGGGCGGCGACACGAGGCGCTGTTCGTTGAGCGCGGTTCGCGCTTCCTTGAACAGCTGGTCGACGGTCAGGGTGTTGAGCTTGTCGAGCGTGGCCGGATCGGGCGTCACGGGCGCGGTCGTCGAACCGGGCGCGGCCTGTCCGGCTTCGGTCGCCTGCGTCACCGCTTCGGGAATGCTGACGCCGGGCGTACGCAGGAAGAAGTACCAGCCGGCTGCGCCGAGTGCTGCTACGACGACGATGGCCGCGATGATTTTTGGAGCGGCGTTGCCGCGCGCGTGACGGAGGGAACGAAAATCGATTCGGGCAGCCATGGTTTCTCGTCGCAGCAACAGAGGATTACCGGTGTTCCGCGCTCCCTCGACGTCATTCCCTCATTGCGGCCATGCGGCTTTCGCCGTGCTATCCCCCATGGCCGCTCGGCGCGGATGACTCGAATGTAGCGCATTTTGCGACGAGTGTCGCAAGCCTCATGCCAACCGCATCGCAGTCGCATCGAACTCGTGCTGTTAGGCACATGAGTGACGGCGACCGTCAGAATCGGTCGCTGGATGGCAGGTAGCGCAGCGAAGTGTCTACGGCGCAGCGTCGAATCCGCTAGCGAATATGCGATCGCTGCCTGCCGGGTTCGGCAGTACGACGAGCGTCGCCGAGCGCGCCGGCACGGCCGTCAGTGCGAAGTTCGTGCCCGCCACCGTGCCGCTGCCGGCCGCGGCGAGATGGTGCGATCCGTCGAAGCGCCAAGCCGTCCACGCCCCGCTCATGGCGGCCGACACGGTGACATTGACGTTCTGCGGCGACGTGGACTTGTTGAACAGCAGCAGAAAGAGTCGCTCGCCGCTGCGATGGATCGCGTAGGCCGACAACGCGTCGGCGTCGCTCGCGGTCGTGCGCACCGAATCGCCGCCGACGCGGGCGAACGCGCCGTCGTAGTTCAGGTACAGCTTGAACGCATCCTCGGCATAACTGCCGGGCGTCGGCGCGCCCCAGCGCATCGCTGCATCGACGCCCTCGCGCGCGAAGATCGCAAGCGCTTCGGCCTGTGCGAGCGCGCCGGTCGCGCCCTGGTCGGGTCCCCAGTTGTATTCGCTGATCGCGAGCTTCGTGCCGGGACAGCTCTGCGCGATCCACGCCTTTACGCGCGGAATCAGTCCGGGCTTGCTGTAGTGATACGCGTCGGCGTCGCCGAGGTCTGCGATCCAGGATTCCGATACGTAGTTCGGGTCATGGAGTTCTTTCAGCGACCGCAACCGTTTCGCGGCGACCGCCGGGCTTTCGGAATAACCGAGGTTGCCGCTGTTGAAGTCGATGATGCCGCCGCCCTGCGGGTAGTAGTGCAGATCGAGATAGTCGACGAGCCGCACGCCGTTCGCAGTCTGGTACGCACAGACCTGTTCGAGGTACCACTGCACGAACGGCTTGCCGCCGTGCGCGGCGCGGTCGGGTCCGGCGAGGCAGTTGCAGTCTTCCGCATCGGCCGCCGACGTGAACAGGTCGGGATAGCCCCAGGTCACCGGGCCGAACACGAGCGCCGCGGCATCCTGCTGCTTGATGCGGATCGCGAGATCGCGACCGCGCGTCCAGACCTCGTCGTAAGTCGGCGCCGCGGGATGCACGTCGCGATGCGTCGAGTTCCAGAGCATGGGCTCGTTGTCGAGCGCATAGAGCCGCACGCCGCCGGCCGCGGCCGTGCCGTAGCGCGACTGGAAATGCGCGATCCATGGCGTCCAGAACGCCGGAGTCACGTCGAACGACGTATCGCTGCGCGCATTGTTGACGATGTGAAAACGCTGCTGGCCGTCGATCGTCGCGTAGTACTGACAGTAGCGGTTGCCCTGCGGATCGGTGCGCGTGTTCTGCGCCGGATCGCATTCGCCGTTGCCGGCGTCGGCCGTGCACCAGCCGGCCGAACCGGGCTCGTCGCATTCGTCGCGCAGCTGCGGGCCGTATTTGGTCTGCGAGAATCCCCAATGCTTGTTCGTGCGGTCGTCGAGCGGCGCAACGCCGATGCTCGGAATCGAGATCAGCGCTTCGCCGCCGTTCGCGCGCGTCGCATCGATGAAGGCGTCGGCCGAATTGCCGGCCGGCGGCGAGCCGCTGCCGCCGGGAGTGTCGGGAATGTTCTGCCAGTACCAGTCGCCCGCTGTGCTGTGCACGTCGGCCTGCCAGTTGTAGCGCGTCGTCGAATTCCCGCCCCAGCGACGCAGCGGATAGCGTACGGCCGCAAGCGTCGCGGCATCGCCATAGCTGACGCCGAAGATCAACGGACTCACCGCGCGGCGCTCGAGCGCGAGATCGACGCTGACGTTCTGCGTACCGGCCGGCGGCTGCGTCGTGCGCGCGTTGAAGCGCAGCGTGTCGAAATACACCGTGCCCTGCGTCGCGCCGCTGAAGTCCATGAGCTGCACGCGATTGAAGCTGCCCGAGGCCAGACCTGTCGCCGCATTGAACGGCAGCGTGACCGCGTGCCAGGTCGCGGCGACGATGCCGCCGCTCGTGTACGTCGCGACGTCGACTTCCGCGAGCGCGGCCTGTCCGTCGAGGAGGCTCAGACGCAGGTTCTGTCCGCCGTTGCTGCCGCCATGGATCCGGATCGAGCGGCCGCCGCCCTGCAGCGGCGCAGTGTTCGCCAGCGAGTAGTCCGCCGCCGCGGCCCAGCTCCAATCCTGGAACGTCGGATGCAGCGCGTCGGCGTAAAGATCGAACGAGCTCTGCGCGTCGGCCCGGGTGCAGGCGAGCAACAGCAGCAGGACAGGCAGCAGGCGAGCGGTCATGATGACTCCGGCGCAATCGACGCCAGCTTAGCGCCTGTGCCGGAAGCGGACGTGCGCAGCGT
>CAMLLF010000140.1 GCA_946480705.1 uncultured Lysobacteraceae bacterium
TGTTCGACGCGCCCACCGTCGAGGCGCTCGCGCAGCACATCGACGCGCAGCGCGGCGAACTGCGCGACGACGCCGGGCGTCGCCATGGGCCTTACGATCTGGTGCTCGTCTGCGGCGGTGCGGCCAGCGCACTGCGTCCCGCCGCGCTGACGCGCCGCGACCGGCCGTATGCCTGGGGCGCATTGTGGACTTTGTGCGCCGATCCGCAGCGACGCTTCCAGGCGCAGCTGCAGCAGCGCTATGACGGTCCTCGGCGCATGGCAGGTCTCGTGCCGGTCGGCGTACTGCCGCGTGAAAGTGCTGCGGAACGCAAGATCGGATTTTTCTGGAGCCTGCCCGTACGCGAACTCGATGCCGCGCTCGCGCGCGGCGTCGACGCCTGGCGTGCGGACGTCGTCAGTTTCTGGCCGGACGTCGCGCCGCTGCTCGACAGCGTGACCGACGTGCGCCAGCTCATGCCGGCGCAGTACCGCGATGCGATCCTGCGCCGCTTCCACGACGGCCGCGTCGCCTGGCTCGGCGACGCGGCGCATGCGATGAGCCCGCAACTCGGGCAGGGCGCGAACATGGCGCTGCTCGATGCCGCGGCGCTCGCGCAGGCCGTGGAGGAATGCGCCGGCGTCCCGGCGGCGCTGCGGCGCTACGACCGCGAGCGCCGCAGCCACGTCGCGATCTATCAGTTCGTGAGCCGCTGGCTGACGCCGCTGTTCCAGTCGGAACTCGACTGGGCCGGCCGGCTGCGCGATATCGGTTTCGGCCGGTTCGCGAAACTGCCCATGCTGCGCGGCGAAACATTGAAGGTATTGGCTGGCGTGAAGCACGGCCTGTTCGGCAGCGTGGCGGCAGGTCGCCGGCACGTGCGTCGAATCGGGGAAATTGCAGAAACGTATAAATAGCGCGTCGGCGAGGCGGCGTGCCGAGACGCGCCCTTGCGATTCCCGGCTTCTCAGCCCTCAGGCTCCACATACCCCGCCGGCTTGGCCGACCCTTCGCCGAAGAAGTACTTCTCGACCTCGGCCTGCAGGAAGGCGCGATGCTTCGGGTCGAGCGGCGACAGCCGGTTTTCGTTGATCAGCATGGTCTGGTGCGCGAGCCATTGGCTCCACGCTTCCTTCGACACCGAGTCGAACAGGCGCTTGCCGAGTTCGCCGGGCCAGGGAGCGAACGCGAGCCCTTCGGCTTCGCGGCCGAGCTTGATGCAGTGAACGGTGCGACTCATGGAATCTCCGGTGGTGCGTCGATGATCAGTCGGGCAGGGACTGCAGCAGCCGGCGGACCGGCGCGGGCAGGCCGAGCTGTGTGTATTCGTCGGCCGTGTACCAGCGCAGGCCGTCGCCGTCGGCCGCGCGCGGCAGCGGCACGGCGCGCGCGAGCAGCGGCGTGACCGCGAGCCGATAGTGGCTGAACACGTGTACGAAACTGTCAAGTGTGCGCGCGTGGTCGATGCGCGCGCCGGCTCGGCGCGCCGTGTGGTCCGCGGCGTCGACATCGCTCGCTTCGGGCAGGCTCCAGAGTTCCGCCCAGACGCCGGTACTCGGGCGCCGCTGCAGCAGGACGCGGCCGGCGTCGTCGCGCAGGATCAGCATGCAGGTCGCGCGCGTGGGACTCGTCTTCGCGGGCTTCCGCGCCGGCAGTTCGGCCGTGCGCCGTTCGCGCAGCGCAATGCAGCGGCCGGATACGGGACACACGCCGCAACGCGGCCTGCTGCGCACGCAGAGCGTCGCGCCGAGATCCATGATGGCCTGCGTGTAGTCCGCCACGCGCGCGTCGGGCGTGTTGTCCTCGGCGTGCTGCCACAGCGTGCGCGCGGTCGCCGTCGCGCCGGGCCAGCCGTCGACGCCGTGATAGCGGCTCAGCACGCGCTTGACGTTGCCGTCGAGAATCGCGCGGCGCTGCCCGAAGGCCTGCGCGAGTATCGCGCCCGCGGTAGAACGGCCGATGCCGGGCAGTGCGGAGAGCGCGTCGAAGTCGTGCGGCAGCTCGCCTCCGTGACGCTCGACGCAGAGCTTCGCGGCCTTGTGCAGATTGCGCGCGCGACTGTAGTAGCCGAGTCCCGACCAGAGTCCGAGCACCTGATCGACCGGCGCCGCGGCGAGTGCCGGGAGGTCGGGCAGCGTGTCGACGAAACGCCGGAAGTAACCGATGACGGTCGCGACCTGTGTCTGCTGCAGCATGATTTCCGAGAGCCAGACGCGATACGGCGTGCGCGGCGTCTGCCACGGCAACTGCTTGCGGCCGTGCCGGTCGTACCAGTCCAGCAGCGCCGGCGCGAAATGCGTGTTCGGGACCGCCGCTGCGCTCATTGGGCCGGTCCGGATTCGACGCGAATACCGTCGAGGCGCACGCCGTCGAGTTCGATCGTCTCGATCTGCGCGCTGCCGGGCAGCGGCGGCAGCGCGCTCGCGTTCGGCGCCGCCTGCACGAGTTCGTACCACCAGCGTTGCAGGCGCTGCGCGTCCATGTCGCCGGCGAAGTCGATGCCGCGCGCGAACGGCTTGCCGCCGCGCGTCAGCACGGCGCCGTCGATGCGCAGGTGCAGACTGAGGTCCGGAACCGCCGCGGTGTCGTCGCCGGCGGCGAGCCAGCGCTGCAGTGCGTCGAGTTCGAGCTGCGGTCTCGTCAGCAGCAGTTCTTCGATGACGAGGCGCGAATCGAACAGGCTGCTCCAGGGCAGGCTGACGTCGACGCGTTCGACCGCGAGCAGCGGCGCGGTCTCGCCGGGCAGCGCGAAGCGCGCCTCGTCGAGTTCGAGGCGCAGACGCGGCCACAGCGCATAACGCGCGGGACCGGTGAACGCGAGGTCGAGGCCGAGCCGCGAGCGCGTCTGCTCGGCGAGCAGCGCGGCGACGCGGCCGGGCTCGGCATAGTGGCGCAGCAGCAGGAAGGCGCCGGCACTCAGGGCCAGCAACGCAACTGCAATCTTCAGCGCGCGGGACTTTCGCATCTATGCCAAAAAGTGAATTGATGGATATTCACGGCGCAGGCATAATGCCGCGGCCGTCGGAACAACCCAGGATGGAGCGTTCCCCGGCACTGCTCGCGCCCAAGCTGGCCCCCCTGGCGGAAAGCGTGAGCGGACGTGGCGGCGAGCAATCGCCGCCACGTCCACCTTCACGTTTTCTTTCCCTTCGCATCAGGCGCCGAGCGCCGGCGGCAACAGGCCGTCGACGAATGCGGTCGCATCGAATTCGCGCAGGTCGTCGAGGCTTTCGCCGAGGCCGACGAAGCGCACCGGCAGCCCGAATTCCTTGGCCAGCGCGAAGATCACGCCGCCCTTGGCGGTGCCGTCGAGCTTCGTGACGACGAGCCCGGTCACGCCGATCGCGGCGCGGAACTGGCGTACCTGATTGACCGCGTTCTGGCCGGTCGTGCCGTCGATGACGAGCAGCACTTCGTGCGGCGCGTCCGCATCGAGCTTGGCGAGCACGCGGCGGATCTTGCCGAGCTCGTCCATGAGTCCGCCCTGCGTGTGCAGGCGGCCGGCGGTGTCGGCGATCAGCAGGTCGGCGCCGCGCGAGCGGGCCGACTGCAGCGCGTCGAAGATCACGCTCGCGGCGTCGGATCCCGAGCCCTGCGCGATCACCGGCACCTGATTGCGCTCGCCCCAGGTCCGCAGCTGTTCGACCGCGGCGGCGCGGAACGTGTCGCCGGCGGCGAGCATGATGTCCAGGCCGTGCTGCTGATAGCGACGCGCAAGCTTGCCGATCGTCGTCGTCTTGCCGACGCCGTTGACGCCTACCATGAGCATGACGAACGGTTTGCGCGTGGCGTCGACCGCGAGCGGCCGCGCGATCGGCGCGACGAGCTGGACCAGCGCCTGGCGCAGCGCAGCGAGCAGCTGGTCGGCATCCTCGAACTCGCGCTTGTTGAGGCGTCTGCGCAGGTTCTCGACGAGTTCGGTGCTGGCCGCGACGCCGACATCGGCGGTGATCAGCGCGGTTTCGAGTTCGTCGAGCAGCGCTTCGTCGAGCTTGGGCTTGCGCGAGAACAGGCTGCCGAGACTGCGCGCGAACCCGCTGCCGGACAGGCGTTCGCGCCAGCTCCGCTTCGCGGGGGCGGCGACGGCGGTCATCGCGACGGCGGAGGCGACCGCTTCGAACGCCGGTTCGCCGGCCGGCGACTCAGCCTCGGCCGCGGCGGCGTCGATCTCGGCAGCGACCGGCGGAATCGTCGCGTCGGCGGGAATCAGCGCGTGTTCGGGCGGAGCGGCGGCGTCGGCCGCGTCGGGAACCGCTGCAGGCGTTTCGGCCGGCTTCGGCGTCTTCTTCCAGAACTTGAACATGAGGCGGGGGATTCAACGAGAATATCCGGCCATGCTACCACCGACCCGCGACTGCCCCGTCGCGATCGCGACCGGAAACCCAACGTGCCTGCAGCGCCCGGCAAGATCCGCATCATCGGCGGCAGCTTGCGCAATTCCCGCATCGAGGTGCCCGACCGGCCCGGCCTGAGGCCGACGCCCGAGCGGGTTCGTGAAACCCTGTTCAACTGGCTCGCGGCACACGTCGGCGGTGCGCGCGTGCTGGACCTGTTCGCCGGCACCGGCGCGCTCGGACTCGAAGCGCTGTCGCGCGGCGCGCGCGAGGCGGTGTTCGTCGAGCGCGACCCGGGTCTCGCGGCCGCGCTGCGCGCGAACCTCGCGCGGCTGCGGCAGGACGCGCGCGCGCGCGTCGTCGTTGCCGATGCGCTCGATGCGTTCGCGACGCTCGACGGAACCTTCGACCTCGTATTCCTCGACCCGCCGTTCGCGAACGACCTGTGGAGCGCGGCCGCGGCCGGACTGGAGCAGGCCGGCCTGCTCGGCGGCCGTGCGCTGGCCTACGTCGAGGCACCCGTCGCGGCCGCACCGGCGCTGCCGCCGGACTGGGTATTGCACAAACAGACGCGCGCCGGCGACGTCTCGGCCGCGCTCTATCGCCGCGCCGCGACCATGGCTTAAGCTTGCACGGTTAAGTCCAGCCCTGGTAGCTCTGTGATGGCCCGCATCGCGGTTTATCCCGGTACGTTCGATCCGATCACCAACGGTCACATCGACCTCGTGAGCCGGGCCGCGCCGCTGTTTGATCACATCGTCGTCGGCGTGGCCGACAGCACCAGCAAGGGGCCGTGCTTCAGTCTCGACGAGCGCATCGCGCTGGCCCGCCTCGCGCTGGCCGGCCTGTCGAACGTCGAGGTTCGCGGATTCTCGGTGCTGCTCGCCGATTTCGTCCGGGAAATCGGCGCCGGCGTGATCCTCCGCGGACTCCGCGCGGTGTCGGATTTCGAGTATGAATTCCAGCTCGCGAGCATGAACCGGCATCTGATCCCGCAGGCGGAAACCCTGTTCCTGACGCCGGCCGAACAGTACAGCTTCATTTCCTCGTCGCTGGTCCGCGAAATCGCGCGACTCGGCGGCGATGTGTCGGGCTTCGTGCATCCGGCAGTGCAGCAGGCGTTGCGCCAGCGCTGGCGCGGCAATTGACCCGTTTCATCCTTCCACGCAGGTGATCCCCATGCGCAAGTTCATGCAAGCCGCCCTTCTCGGGCTCCTGTCCTCCGTCGTCCTGACCGCTTGCGAGAAGCAGGAAGAAACGGCGCCCGCGCCGGTCGCCGTCGAAGTGAAGATGCCGACCAACGCGACCGACCGCAACGCCTGGAAGCAGTACCTCGTCGACGTCGTCAAGCGCAACATGGCCGGCGTCACGTCGAGCCGTCCCTATCTCTACTTCGTGCCGGGCGGCGAAGACCAGGCCGCGATGGACGAGCGCATCAACCAGCTGCAGAACGTGCAGACCGTCGTCGCGCGCACCGTGCTGCCGGGCAACATGCTCGCGTTCGGCGGTCCGGACTCGAAGCTGACCGGCGACCTGATCATCGACGCGTTCAAGGACGCCAAGGCCGGTGCGTTCAAGGACGTCATCGTGCTCTACGTCGGCGCGCCCGCCGATCAGCAGCGCGTGCAGGATGCCGTCGCCCCGTCGGGTGCGACGTTCCGCTTCGTCGAAATGAAGTAATGCCTGCGGCCTGCGCGCGCCGGTGCTCCCGGCGCGCGCAGGCCGGCCGCTTCCATGGCCCTCAAAATCACCGAACTCTGCGTCAATTGCGACGTGTGCGAGCCGGTCTGCCCGAACAAGGCGATAGCGATGGGGCCGGAGATCTACGAGATCGCCCCGTCGCGCTGCACCGAATGCGTCGGCCACTACGACGTGCCGCAATGCATTGAAGTCTGTCCGGTCGAGTGCATATTCGTAGATCCCGAGCACGCGGAATCCCGTGACGAACTGCTCGGCAAGTACCTCGAACTGACCCAAGCGGAGAAACCGGCGTGATCCGACTGCGCGCTTTGCTGTTCGTTGCGGCCGTGTTGCCGTGTTCCGCCGGCATCGCCGCCGACAAGCCCGGCAAGGCCGCGATCGCGAGCGCGCATCGCCTTGCGACCGAAGCCGGCTTCGAGGTGCTGGCCGCCGGCGGCAACGCCTTCGACGCGGCGATCGCCGTCAGCGCGGCCCTGTCCGTGGTCGAGCCGCAGAGCTCGGGCATCGGCGGCGGCGCATTCTTCCTGCTGCATCGCGCTCAGGACGGCAAGCAGGTGCTCGTCGACGCGCGCGAGACCGCGCCGGCGGCGACCGATCCCGGGCAATTCCTCGATGCCAAGGGCGAGGTCGATCGCGACAAGGCTGTCAACGGTCCGCTCGCGGCCGGCATTCCGGGCGAGCCCGCCGCGCTGGCCTGGGTCGCGCAGCACTACGGCAAGCTGCCGCTGAAGCGTTCGCTCGCGCCGGCGATCCGCCTCGCGCGCGAAGGCTTCGCGCAGGATTCGCGCAGCCTCATGTTTCTCGGTATGCGCAAGGACGTCATCGCGCGCGATCCCGGCGCGTCGGCGCTGTTCCTGCCGAACGGCGAGGTGCCGCAGCAGGGCTGGGTGCTCAAGAACCCGGATCTCGCGCGCACGCTCGAACTCATCGCCGAAAAAGGCCACGCGGGCTTCTACGAAGGCGAGTTCGCCGCGACGCTCGTCGACGGCGTGAAAAAGATGGGCGGCACCTGGAGCCGCGAGGATCTCGCGAAATACGTCGTGCGCGAGCGCGAGCCGATCGTGTTCCGCTATCGGGGCCATCAGGTCGTGACCGCGCCGCCGCCGTCCTCGGGCGGCATCGCGCTCGCGGAGATGCTGAACATCCTGCAGGGCTACGATCTCGCCAAGCTCGATCGCGTCGCGCGCACGCATCTCGTGGTCGAGGCTATGCGCCGCGCCTACCGCGATCGCGCCGAATACCTCGGCGATCCCGACTTCGTGAAAATGCCCATCGCCGAGCTCACGAATCCGCTGTATGCCGCAGGCCTGCGCGCGTCCATCCATCCCGCGAAAGCCACGCCCAGCGACAGCCTGCCGGGCTTCATGGCGCCGGTGCAGGGCACCGACACCTCGCATTTCTCGGTGATCGACGCCGACGGCAATCTCGCAGCGGTCACGCAGACCGTGAACCTGCCCTACGGCGCCGCGGTCGTCGTGCCGGGCACCGGGTTCCTGCTGAACAACCAGATGGACGACTTCGCGCTGAAGGCCGGCGCACCGAACGCCTATGGCCTCGTCGGCGGCGATGCGAACGCGCCGAAACCGGGACATCGTCCGCTGTCGTCGATGACGCCGACCTTCGTGATCGGTCCGGAGCGCACGCTCGTGATCGGCACGCCGGGCGGCAGCCGCATCATTACGATGGTGCTCGAAGGCATCCTCGCGTGGTTCGACGGCGACGCACCGCAGAAGATCGTCGACAACAAGCGGTTCCATCACCAGTTCCTGCCCGACGTGATCTCGATCGAGAAGGACGCGTTCACGCTGGACGAGCGCAAGGCGCTGCAGGCGATGGGACATACGCTCAGCGAAGGCGAACGGCCCTGGGGATTCATGAACGCCGTGGACTGGAACCGCAAGACCGGCGAGCTGCGCGGCGGCAGCGACTCGCGCGGCGTGTCCGGCACGGCGCTCGTCAAATGACGCCGGCGCGGCGCGCGCGGCATCGGGAAATGCATTGATGAAACTCTGGTCCCTGATCGGCAACTCGCAGAAACTCGACGGCGGCGCGATGTTCGGCAACGTGCCGCGGCCCATGTGGGAAAAGTGGATAACGCCGGATGCCGACAACCGCATTCCGCTCGCGTGCCGCTGCCTGCTCGTCGACGATCTGGGCGGCAAGCGCGTGCTGTTCGAGACCGGCATCGGCGCGTTCTTCGAACCCAAGCTCAAGGAACGCTTCGGCGTCGTCGAGAACGAGCACGTGCTGCTGCAGTCGCTCGCGCGCGCGGGCTTCGGCGATGCGGACATCGACGTGGTCGTGCTGTCGCATCTGCATTTCGACCATGCCGGCGGCCTGCTGGCCGCCTACGAACCGGGACAGCCGCCGCGGCTGCTGTTTCCGAACGCGAAATACCTCGTGAGCCGC
>CAMLLF010000141.1 GCA_946480705.1 uncultured Lysobacteraceae bacterium
CGCGAAGTTCTCCGCCAGCCGGTCGACGTCGCGTTGCGCTATGGCGCGCCCGCGGATTCGGCGCTGGTCGCGCTGCCGCTCGTGCCGCAGAACCGGCGCGTCGCGGTCGCGTCGCCCGGCTATCTCGCGCAGCACGGCCGTCCGGCCCATCCGCAGGAACTGCGCGATCACAATTGCCTGCGCTTCCTGCTGAGCGACGACGTGCACGCGCGCTGGCGCTTCCATGGCGCGGCAGGCGACACGGTCGTCGCGGTCGACGGCGACCGCACGAGCGACGACGGCGATGCGGTGCGCCGCTGGGCCATTGCCGGCCGCGGCATCGCCTACAAGTCGTGGCTCGATGTCGGCGGCGACGTCGCCGCCGGACGACTGGACGTGCTGTTGCCGGATTGGCGTGGCGAGGCGGCGCCGCTGCACCTGGTCTGCGCCGACCGGCGGCTGCTGAGCCCGGCCGTCCGCGCGCTGCGCGACCTGCTGGCCGCGCGCTTCGCCGCGCTGCCGCTGCCGCCCGCTCAGCCGTCCGTCGCGCAGTCGCGCACGGCGCGCGCACGATCGCCGTAGCGCTGCGTGCGTTCGAGATAGACCCGGCCGGCTTCCGCACGCGCGCCCGGCGACAGCGCGCCGTCGAGCTGCTGCAGTGCGCGCAGGTCGGCGGCGAGCACGGCGTCCTGCGCGCGCGGCGCGTCGACATAGCAGCCGTGTGCGTTGAGCCAGACGCGCCACGCGCGCCAGGCCCAGGCCTGGGCCGGCGCGGCCGATGCGAGCTGCGCGTCGATCGCGGCGTCGGCGCCGAGTTCCGCCGCGCGCTGCTGCCACTGCGGCGCGAGATCCGGCTGCGGCGGCAGCCGGCCGTAGCCCTGGCTCAGCACCGATGCCACGAACTCGACCTGCGTGTCGTCGCGTTCGGCGAGCTGCAGCAGCAGCTGCAGGCCCAGCCGGTCGCCGGCCTCGTTGTCGTCATTGAGCAGCTGCAGCGCGAGCGCGCGGCCGACGCGGCTCTGCGACTGGCTCTCCCAGAGCGCGCGCAGTTCGCGGCGCAGGCGTTCGAGCAGGCTGGGCGTCGGCGGATCGAGCTGCTGCCGCGTGCGCAGTTTCTCGAACGCATCGGCATCGGCGCGCGCGGCGTAGTCGCGGCGCGCCGCGGCCAGGTCGTCGCGCGCCGCGCGCCAGGCTGCGCAGCGCCGATGCCGTTCGGCCAGTCGCTGCACGCGCGCTTCGAATTCGGAGCGGACCAAAGCCTGCATGCTCGCATCGAGGCCGTGCACGAGCGCTTCGTCGAACACGGTCGCCGGCGGCGGCGCGCCGCCGAGTTCGTCGCAGTCGTCGTGCAGCTCGGCTGCCGCGCCGGCCGCGCCGCCGTCGCCGGCGCGCAAACGCTGCGCGAGTGCCGCGGGCCATTGCGCGGACGTTGCGGTCTGCGCTGCGAGCGGCCCAAGGCGGCGCCGGTCCTGCGCCTGCGCGGCTGCGGCCTGATTGCGTTGCACCTGCTGCGGCGAGAACGCGCGGCGCGGATCGTCGATCGCGGCGTCCGCGTCGAGCGGTGTTGCGTCGTTGTCGCGACCAGGCTGGATCTGCGGCGTCGCCGGTGTTGCCGCCGGCGCCGGCTCCGGCGGAGCCGACGCGCCGTGGCGCGTCGGCGGTTCGAAGCGCGGCGCCGGCGCCTGCATCGCATAGGCGGCCACCACCGCATGCAGCGCAATCACGAAAAGCAAAACCGGAAAATTGATACGGGATTCGGGGACTTCGCGCATCGGAGCGGCGGCGGCTGGGTTGGCCGAAGCGTAGCGCAAGCGTGCGCGGGCGCGCAGTCGCAGTGCGTGCGGTGCCGCCGGGCGCCGCCGCGGTGCGGCGATCGCCGACGAGTCGGCTACACTGGCGTTCGCCCGCCCTGCAGGTTGCCCGCGTGGAAGTCGAACGTCCGCCGCGCCGAGATCGTCTGAGTACACGCCTGACGCGCATCGTGCTGCTGAGCACCCTGCTGATCGGCGGTGCGCTTTCGCTGCTGCAGGTGCTCGCCGACGCGCGCAGCAACAGCGACGAACTCGACCGCGCCGGCCATCTCGCGCTGACCACGCTCAAGCGCGCCGCAACGGAGTCGGTCTACGAGATCGACAGCGAACTCGCCGGCCAGGTGCTCGAAGGTCTCGCTGCCTACCCCGGCGTCTATCGCGCCGAGATCCGCATGCTGCCGGCGACCGTGCTCGCGCAGCGCCAGGGCGAACTCGCGCGCAGTCCGTGGCGCGGCATCAGCGACCGGCTGTTCGGCGCGCAGCGCGACTATCGCGAGGTGCTGATCGATCCGCGCAACGGTGCGGTGCTCGGCGAACTCAGCGTCGGCATCGACACCTACGTGCGCGGGCGCAATTTCCTGTCGCGCACCGGGCTCGTGTTCGGCGTCGGCCTGGCCTGGGCCGTGCTGCTCGGCCTCGTGCTGCTCGCGGTCGTCAATCGCGTGCTGACGCGGCCGATCGAACATCTGGTCGGCGAACTGGCCGACAGCGATGCGCTGTCGCCGGAAACCGCGTCGGTCAAGGTGCCCGAGAACCACGAAAACGACGAACTCGGCCGGCTCGCGCGCGCCGTCAACACGCTGCTCGCGGGCATCCGCGAAAATCTCGCGCGCCGCGCCGAAGCCGAGGCGCGTGCCAACTATCTGCAGCAGTTCGACGACCTCACGGGCCTGCCGAACCGTCACCTGCTGCTGACGCGGCTCGGTCACGCCGTCGCGACCGCGGCGAGCCGTGGTGCGCCGCTGGCGCTGCTGATCGTCGATCTGTGCAACCTGCGCGCGACCAACGAAACCTATGGCCGCAGCGTCGGCGACGACGTGCTGCGCGAGTTCGCGCGGCGCCTCGACGCGATCGACGGCGTGTTCCTCGCGCGCGTGGTCGAAGACAAGTTCGCGCTGCTGATCTACGACGCCGCGTCGCGCGCGGCGGTCGAGCATCTGCTCGCCGAAGTCCGCTCGGTGCTGACGCGTCCGATCGAACTGCCGGCCGGCGTGTTTCCGGTCGAGGTGCGCGCAGGCAGCGCGCTGTATCCCGACGACGCCGACAGCGCCGAAAACCTGCTGCAGAACGCCGAGTCGGCGCTTGCGCACGCCAAGGGCGACGGCCTGCGCGGCGCGACGTTCTTCGATGCGGCGCGCGACGACGAATCGGCGACGCGCCGCCGGCTGAGCCAGGACCTGCGCCGCCGCGCGATCGGCGACGAACTCGAGCTCGTGTTCGACCCGCTCGTCGCCGCCGGCAGCGGCCGCGTGCACGGCATGGAGGCGCTGCTGCGCTGGCAGCATCCGCAGTTCGGCCTGCTGCGTCCGGCGAGCTTCATCCGGCTCGCCGAGGAAAACGGCACGATCCAGGCGCTCGGCGACTGGGTGCTGCATCAGGCCTGCGCGCGTGCCGTGGTCTGGCGCGGCATCGGGCAGGGCGTACCGATCTCGGTCAACGTGTCCGGCGCACAGCTGCGCGAGCGCAATCTCTACGAACGCGTGGCCGCGGCGCTCGAGGCGCACGGCCTGCCCGGATCGGCGCTCGAGCTCGAGATCACCGAAACTGCAATTGTTGACAATGTTAAATATGCCGCAGAGTCGCTGCGCAAGCTGCGCGCGCTCGGCATCGGCATCGCGATCGACGACTTCGAGCTTCGTGCGCGACGTGCTGACCGATCTCAGCGACGCGACGATCGTGCGCGCCATCGTCGGCCTGGGCCACAGCCTGGGCCTGCAGGTCGCCGCCGAAGGCGTGGAAACGCCGGGCCAGCGGCGCTTTCTCGAAGACATCGGCTGCGATCTGCTGCAGGGCATGCTGTTCGGCTGCGGCCTGCGCGAAGCCGATGCACTGAGCTACGCGAAGCAGAAGCAGACCGTCGCGGGCTAACGGCCTTTAACGAAGAATGACCGTAGCGCGCAATAGGCGCAGCGCATTGCGCCAACCGGCTCAGTTCTTCGGCGCGAGCCCGTGGCGCTCGCGCAGGCGATCGATCGTGCCCTCGCGCTGCAGTTCGGCGAATCCTTCGTCGCAGAGCGGCCGCGCCGCCGCCGCCGCTTCGGACTGCCGCGACCAGGCAACGTGCAGCGCCGGTTCCTCGATCGGCGGCTGCAGCATCTCGATCTTCGCGTCGCGCAGCAGCGGATCGTTCTGCAGCAGATATTCGGCGACCCAGCGGTCGACGAACACGAGATCGACGCGGCCGTGCGCGAGCTTGCGCAGGTTCACGCTGTCGTTCGCGGCTTCCTCGCGATCGAGATAGTCGGCGCGATCGAACGTGGTGTTGTTGATGTAGTCGCGCACGATGCCGATGCGATGGCGCGCGACGCTGCGCAGCGCCGCATCGAGGTCCCGGCCGGGATCGACCGCTTCCCGAAGGCGCTGATCGAGCGCTACTTCGCGTCGCCGTGCCGCTTGTACAGGCCGACCGGACCGCCCGGGAACGGCGCGGAGAACGCGAATTCCGCCTCGCGCTGCGCATTGCGGTATTCGGGCATGACGCCGGCGACATCGCCGCGCAGACCCAGCATCAGCGCGCGAGCCCAGGGCATCAGATCGAACGTCACGTCGACGCCGCGGCGTTCGCAGGCCGTGCGGATGACTTGCGCGGCATAGCCCTGACCGGTCAGCGACGCGCCGACGTAGGGCGGCCATTCCAGCGTCGCGAGCCTGACCTGCAACCGTTCCGCCGTCGCGAACGACGGCAGCGACAGCAGCAGGACGGCGAGGGCGGACGACAAACGCATGCGGCGATACTAGTGGCGTTTGCTACAAGCGCCAAGGTCAGGAAAGAGTGCAGAGGAGTGAGAAACGAGTGCTCAGCCGCTGCGCTGTCACACGTTTCTCACTCCTCTTCACGCTTTCCCGGCCTCCGCCCGCAACAGCCGCCAGCCGATGACCAGATGCGGCGGCAGCAGCAGCGCGATCCAGACCGCGTTGTCCTGCACGAACCACGGCAGCACCTTGGCCGCCAGCGCGAATACGGCGAGCGACAGCACGACCCAGGCCAGCGCGCGCGCGGTGCGACCGCTGCGCGCGGCCGGTCGCCGCGTGCGCCACAGCGCCGGCAACAGCAGGAGCAGCAGCGGATCGAGCAGCAGCAGGTTTTCGTTGTGCCAGGCCGATACGTGTTCGGTCAGCAGCCACAAGGCGGCGAGCAGCAGGCCGCCGAGCCCCATCGCGAGCGCGAATGTGCAGGCCGCCAGTGCGAACGCGAGCGCCGCGCGTGGCCGCGACGAGCGCGCGAGCAGGAGCAGCAGCAGGCTCAGTGTGGCGCTGGCGGCGGCGACCGGCGCGGCGTAGCCGATCGGATACGGTCCGTTGCGACGCAGGAATGCGCGCTCGTCCGCGGCGAGCGCCGGTCCCGCCTTCGCGATCACGCGCGTCGCGCGCACCAGCGGCCGGGCCTTGCCGTCGTCGCCGTCGACTTGCACCAGCGACAGATGCTTCGCGAATTCGGCCGGAATGAAGCTTTCTTCCCAGAACGACAGGCGACGGTCCGCATAGGGGCCGAGGCCGAGATCCATGGGCAGCATCAGTCCCGCGATCGGCGCGAGCAGGTTGTCGGCCTGCAGCCGGTAGGTGTAGCCGCGCGAACGCGTCTCGAGGCCGCGGCGGATCGCGCCGCCGAGCACGCGGTCGAGCGCGTCGCGCACCTTGGTCGAGCAATTGGACGTGAAATACTCGTAGCGGTATTTCGCGTTTTCCGGACGCAGGTTCCATTGCAGGAATTCGCGCAGCGCGAGCCGCTGCGCCGGTGCGAGATCGAGTTCCTGTTCGAGCACGTCGCGGCCTTCGTCGCGGTAATAGGCGATGTCGCGATCGAGCGGTGCGGCCTCGATCGTGTAAGTCATGTGGCCGCGCAGGAAATTGAGAAAGAACGATTCTTCCTCGAAATCGAAAATGCCGTAATTGACGCTGACGCCTTCTCCGCTGCGCATGTCGCGGATCGCGATCGCGTTGTGGCCAAAGCGTTCCCAGTAGATTTCGCCGGGACCGAAGGTCAGCAGCGACACCTGCAGTTCGCTGCCGGGTTCGGACCCGGCGGTCTGCGCCGCGGCGATCGGCAGCAGCGCAAGCAGCAGGAAGATCGTAAACAGCGGCTGCAACAGCCGCTGCAGCAGCTCAGCTCGCATGCACGCGGACGGTGAACTGGTGGACACGGCGGTCGTCGGCCTTGCTGACGTGGAAGTCGAAGCCGCCGAAGGAGATCTCCTCGCCGGTTTCGGGCAGGTGGCCGAATTCGGCCGTGACCATGCCGCCGATCGTGTCGAATTCCTCGTCCGGGAAGGCGCTGCCGAAGCGGTCGTTGAAATCGGCGATCGGCGTCAGCGCATTGACGAGCCACCGGCCGTCGATCTCGGTCACCTGGCGCGACGCGCTGTCGTCATCGTCGTCGTCGTCGTGCTCGTCGTCGATGTCGCCGACGATCTGTTCGAGCACGTCCTCGATCGTGATGAGACCCGCCACGCCGCCGTATTCGTCGACGACGATGGCCATGTGGTTGTGCGAGAGGCGGAACTCCTTGAGCAGGATGTTGAGCTTCTTCGACGCGGGAATCAGCGCGACCGGGCGCAGCAGCAGGCGGACGTCGGCGGGCGCGCCGTCGGACAGGCAGCGCAGCAGGTCTTTCGCGAGCAGGATGCCGAGGATCTCGTCCTTTTCGTCGCCGTGGACCGGGAAGCGGGAATGTCCCGATTCGATGACGACCGCGAGATTTTCCTGGAACGGCGCGTTGGCCGGCAGGCTGACGACCTGTCCGCGGGGAACCATGACGTCGGCGACAGTGAGATCGGCGACTTCGATCGCACCTTCGACCATGGACAGCGTGTCGTTGGAGAGGAGGCCGTTGGCCTGCGCCTGGCGCAGTTCGTCGAGCAGTTCCTCGATATTGCGCGGCTCGCCCGACAGCGCCTGGCTCAGACGATCGAACCAGGAACGGTGGGCGGGCGTACTAGGGTGGTCCTCGCTCATCAGTCGCGGCAACTTGCCCATGCGGGGCGGGAGGCCGAGTGTAGCAGAGCGCCGCACCGGCGCCATGACACGCACGGCGCTCGCGGAGCGCAACAAATCAATGAGTTACGTTCCGCTCCGACGATTCCCGATTTCCACTCCCGACTCCCGCGGCCTACTGAAACCCATTCGCAAAAATGCGGTCGCTTCCCGCCGGCGGCAGATCCGTGCCCTGGAAAATGCCGAGCGGGGTATAGCCGGAATAGCCCGGGAACGCATAGTACACATTGGGATTGCGCAGCCTGCGGATCACGGCTTCGGACATGACGCGACGGTAGTCGGTCGTCACCATGACGTCGGCGCCTTCGAACAATTGGTTCGTCGCGAGGCCGGCGAAGGTGCCGAAGGTCTGGCCGCCGTTCACCGAGCCGCCGAGCGCCATCATGATGTTGCCGTAGCCGTGGTCGGTGCCGCCGTCGTCGTTCTCGCGCACGCGCCGGCCGAATTCGCTCATGACGACGATGCTGGTCGTCGCTGCGTAGTTGGCCGCGCCGGTGCCGTTGAGATCGGTGTAGAACGCGCCGAGGGCGCGCGAGAGTTCCTCGACCTTGTTGCCGAAGAAGTCGTAGCTGTTGACCGGGCTGCCCTGGCCGTCGTGCGTGTCCCAGCCGCCGAGGTCGACGGTCGCGACGCGCATGCCGACGTCGCGCTTGATCAGCGTCGCGAGCATCTTGAGCTGCTGCGCGAATCCGCTGCCCGAGTCGTAGACCGCGCCGTTGGCCGGCGCGTAGGCGCCGAAGTCGATCGGCTTGATCACGTTGAGCGCGTCGATGGTCTGGCGTCCGGCTTCCTCGAACGCGCCGGCCTCGCTCCAGAGGTCGGGCAGCATGCCGAAGACCCCGCGCGCCCCCGGGGGCGCAGTCGTGCGGAAGTCCGGCTCGACGTTCCAGGCCCACGAGCCCGAATCGATGCGGAAGTCCGAGCCGCTGCCCATCGTGATGGTTTCGGTGCTGCCGAGCAGGCTCGTCGCCGTGATGCTGCCGGCGCTGACCGCGGGAATCTGCACGGTGCCCGGCAGGTTCGCGGTTTCGAGCACGCGCGTGAGCCAGCCCACGCCGCCGCCCTGGCCGGCGAGGCCGACTTCCATGTTCGCCTGCGCGTCGAAATGGCTGCGCGTGACCGGTGCCGGCATGCCGGCGCCGAGCACGACGGCGAGCTTGTTGGCGGTGTAGAGATCGCGCAGCTGCGTGGCGCGCGGATGCAGCCGCCACTGGTCGCTGCTGACCGCAAGCCCGGCGCCGGTGCCCGACAGCGGCACCTTCAGCGTCGGACGCGCGGTTTCGTAGGCGCCGCGGTTGGCGTTGCTGCCGCCCGGCGAGAACAGGCTGAGCCCGTCCATGCCGCCGCGCAGATAGACCACGACGAGCGTGTCGTAGCTGTTGGCCTGGGCCGCGGCGAACGCGAGCTTGGTCGT
>CAMLLF010000142.1 GCA_946480705.1 uncultured Lysobacteraceae bacterium
TGGGGCTTCTACGTACTGCGCTGCTGCATCGGCATCGTCTCGATGCTCGCGGGCTTCTGGGCCGTCGTACACCTGCCGCTCGCACAGGCGATCTCGCTGTCCTATGCGACGCCGCTGTTCGTGACCATAGGCGCCGTGCTGTTTCTCGGCGAGGTCGTGCGCCTGCGCCGCTGGACCGCGGTGCTGCTCGGCTTCATCGGCGTGCTCGTTATCGTCCGGCCCGGCGCGGCCGACTTCAGCGGGGCGAGCCTCGTCGCGCTGCTCGCCGCGGCGATGAGCGGCACGGTCGCGATCAGCATCAAGTTCCTCTCGCGCACCGAGCATCCCGATGCGATCGTGCTGATCACGACCGGGCTCTGGGTGCTGCTGGCGCTGCCGGCGGCGATTCCGGTCTGGCAATGGCCGAACGCGGAGTCGTGGATCTGGGTCATTCTCGCCGGCGGATTCGGCACCGTCGCGCATCTCCTCTGGACCCGCGCGCTGAAGCTCGGCGAGGTGTCGGCGCTGACGCCGCTGAGCTTTCTGCAATTGCCCGTCGTCATCGTGTTCGGCTATTTCCTGTTCGCCGAAAAACTCGACATCTGGACCGGTGTCGGCGCCGCGATCATCGTCGGCAGCAACATCTACATCGCGCATCGCGAAGCGCGTCTCGCGCGGCCCGTCGTCACCGACAAGGGCGTCGCGGGCGAAACCACGAGCTGAGCGATTCCGGATGCGTCAGTCGCGCGCGAACACGCGCGCGATGTCGCCCGCGTCCAGCGCACGCCACTCGCCGGGCGCGAGCCCGTCCAGCGTGAGCCTGCCGACCGCCGAACGATGCAGCGCGGTCACGTGATTGCCGACCGCGGCGAACATGCGCCGCACCTGATGGTAGCGGCCTTCGTGCAGGGTCAGCCGCGCGAGCCGCGGGGATTCCACGTCGAGTTCGGCCGGCAGCAGCGGCGTCTTTTCCGATTCGAGCATCAGCGTGCCGCTCGCGAAGACCGCGGCCTCGTCGCCGCGCAGGTCCTGCGCGAGCGTCGCTTCGTAGCGTTTCGGAATCGCGGCCTTCGGCGAAATGATCCGATGCAGCAGCGCGCCGTCGTCGGTCAGCAGCAGCAGGCCCGAGGTATCGCGGTCGAGCCGTCCGACCGGCGACAACAGCGGATCGCGATAGCGATAGCGCCGCGGCAGCAGGTCATAGACCAGCCGGCCCGGATCCTTGGTCGAACAGGTGTATCCGACCGGCTTGTGCAGCAGCACGACGAGTCCGGGCGGCGAATCGAGCGGCTCGCCGTCGACGCGCACGCGGGCCGGATCGACGCGCGCGTCCTCGTCGAGTTCCGCGCCGTCGATGTCCGTGACGCGTCCGTCGCGAAACAGCGCGGCGACCTCGCGCCGGCTGCCATAGCCGAGGTTTGCGATCAGGCGCAACAATTTCATGGGCGCGGCTCCTGCGCGTCGATGACCTTGAAGCCGTGCGCGTCGGCGAGCACGCGCGTCCGCGCGAAGGACTGCTGCAAGGTCTGTTCGTAGGGAAGATGCCGGTTCGCGACGAGCAGCAGGCGCCCGTGCGGATGCAGCGACTGCGCGGCGACGCGGATGAACCGGCGGCCGAGTTCGGGCTCGTCGGCGCGGCCCCGGTGGAACGGCGGATTGGTCACGACGAAATCGTAGCGGTGCGGCAGTCCCTGCGTGACGTCGTGCCAGAAATACCGCAGCGCGGGACTGCGCGCGTGCGACGCGGCCGCGGCTGGGAGATTGACGCGTGCGAGGTCGAGCGCGCGCGCCTCGGCCTCGAACAGATCGAGCGCGTCGACCTGCGCGCAGCGCGCGAGCACTTCGCTCGCGAGATAGCCATAGCCCGCGCCGAGATCCGCACCGCGTCCGGCGAGATCGGCGGGCAGATGCGCGGCGAGCAGGGCCGATGCGCTGTCGATGCGATCCCAGGCAAACACGCCGGGCCGGCTGATGAATCGTCCGTCCGCGATCGCGCGCGGGGCCGCGTCATCGGTCCACCGCTGCGCGAGCGCGGCGTCGACATGCGTTGCGTCGACGCGCGTCCAGAACACGCGGCACTTGTGCTTGCTCAGCGTCGACAACGGCCCGGCCAGCGCGGCGAAGTCGCTCTCGATCGATCGCGCGCCTTCGTTGTTCGCGACGCTCGCGACGACGAGCGCGCCGGGCATCGCGCAGTCGAGCGCATGCGCGAGGAGTTCGCGCGCCTCGCCGCGCTGTCGCGGCGGCAACAGCAGCACGGCCTCGAACCGCCCTTGCGCCTGCGCACCGACGTCGACGCCCGAGAGCGGCAGCGCGTCGGCGAACGGACGAAAGCTCTGCTCGGCGACGATCGAAACGCGCGAAAACACCGAACGGAACTGCTGCAACCCCTGCCCGTTCCGTGCCCGCAGAAACGCGAGCCGTGCCGGCGGCGACAGCGTGCCGTCGATAAACGGCAGGAACAGGGCTTGCAGTGCGGGGTCGTCCAAGGCGTGGCGAACGCGGCGGCGGGGGCGCGTAGTGTAGGGCTTACGACGGGAATGGGGAGTCGGGAATGGGGAACCGTGAAAAGCGACAGCAACGGCAGCGACTTCGCTGTCGGAGAAACGCACTTGCTCTCACAGATCCGGGTTCCCGATTTTCCGTGCACACGCTTCTCACTTTCCGTCTGTGCGGCGCGGCGCGCAGACGCGACTTCACGGCACGCAACAAGGGCGCTGTGATGCCCGGCCGCGCCTGCGGCCATCGCCCCGGCGGATTCCCGAGCGTTGATCCGTTCGTCGACGAGCAACTGACGAGAAGAAACAAGCGCGTCGCGCGGACATGTGCGCCAACTGCATCAACAGCCGAGCTTTCCCAGGCCGACCTTCCGAGAGGGAGCAGACTGACGCTGACGCAGTTGACGAGACATTGCGATGCTGCGCGAAACCGTCGGCCTTTCACCCGATGAGCGCGCAAGAAAACATCACACATACCCTTTCGAAGGGGGCACGAAACGCAACGTCAGGCTATCGGACCGATGAAGTACCATCCTGGGACGCGCGAAGGCGCCCAAATGCCATGACTATTTCCAGTGACTACCGTGACTAGAATCTTTCCCCTTCTGCTGGCCCTGGCTTCGGTGCCGGCATTTCCGATACAACCCGATGGATACGAGTACAAGAACTGCGCCGACCAATCCTCCGCGCTGCCGCTAGAAAAGTGCGCAAGAATTGCCATAGGCAGTGATCTCACGAGCATCATGATCCGCGACGTCGGGAAATCAGACCTTCCCAGGGAAGACAGCTCCACCTCCTATTTAGCGCTTCAATCGAAAATGCTTCCGCTTGCAGTACCGAAGACGAACTACGCGAAAGTCGACAAGTGGACGCATGGAAATTATGGCTACGCGAAAGTCGCAACAAAAATTTCCTACTCGACATGGAAGAACCTGGACTTGGTTGCGGCAACACCCCGACTAGACACCGACGAAGCGACCTTCGAACAGAACCATTTGCGTTTCGAGGCGGCACTCACGTTCTGGTTCTCGCCAGAAAGCGGCGTCGTGGCAATTGCGTTTCCTGACCGGTCATCGGCACTCGCTGACACCTATTTTTGTTCACGCACGCCCTGCCTTTTTGCCGGCGGAATGGTCAAACCATAAGGTATCGAAGGCGTGCCAGGCGCCCGCGATCGCGGCGCTTGGCACGTTTCAACAGAGTCGAAGACTCCGCCGTCCAAGCCGCACGCTGAAACGAATCCACGCATTCATCAGGCGGCCTGCCAAAGCGATGTCGGCTCAGTCCGACCACAGCAACCAGGCAACATTTCGCCCCCCAACAAGCCGCCCTCCCGTCGGCGGACAGCGGCTTTCGGAATTCGCCCTGCGTTTCACACCACCCCACCTTCAGCTCAGGCTAAGCTCGCCCCTTGTGGACTGCTCCGACCGGCGCAGCCGCTGTCAGGAGTTGTCGATGCCGTCTCGTCTGCCGTGCGTGCTGCCGTTGTCGCTGCTTCTCGTCGCCTGCCAGCCTGATCCGCCGCCGGCGAGTTCCGCGACGTCCGCGCCGGCGGCGGTCAGTTGTCTCGCGGCGGTGCCGGCCACGCCGCTGACGGCCCCGGCCGCATCGTTGCATGCGCAGGATTTCGCCGCGGCGCCGCTCGATGCGGCAGGATTGCGCTGCCTTGCGAGCGTCTGGGGCGAGACGCGGTTCGCCTCGCCCGAGGCGGTCGATCCGAACTACGCGCGCGTGCAGGCGGCGCACGGCGAAGACGCCGACCTGCGCTGGTCCAACGTTCCGCAGCAGCGCGTGCAATTGTTGCGTATTGCACAAGGCGCCGCGGCGACGACCTGGCTGCTGCGCATCGACACCGGCGTCGCGTTCGAGGGCAGCCGCTACGATCTCATCTTCACGAGCGACGCGCAGGGCAAGCTGCGCGACCAGATGCTCGTCGGCGCCGAAGGCGTGCGCTATCGCCGCGATGTCGACCTGCGCAGCCCGACGCAGTTCACCGTGCTCGAGAACGGCGGCCGCGAGCAGCAGACCGGCCCCGACTACAACGCCGCGTTCCGCATCGACGACGGCGGGCGCATTTCGCCGGATCCCAACGGCATCACGACGGCGCTCGATCCCGCCGCCGTCAACAACGCGGCCGGCGACGAGGACACGGGTGCCGGCAGCGGCAACTACAGCGGCAGCTCGATCGAAACCGTCGCCGGCGCGCCCGGCGACGCCGAAGCGATCCGCCAGCTGCTGTTCTCCGACTCCGGAGTCACCGAGGAATTCGTGCGGCGCGAAGCGCTGCCCGACGGCAGCCTCGCCATGCTCGCGGTCGGCCGCACCGAAGTCGCCGGGCTCGTGCTCTACGTGCTGCGGCCCAATGCGACCGGCACGAACAAGGAGACGACGTATCTCGTCGCGAGCCTGACGTTTCCCGAACCGCCGCGCGCAATCGGCGGCGAGCTCGGATCGGCCGACTGGAAGATCGACGGCGGCAGCGTCGCGATCGCGATCAGCATGCGCTACGCGTTCGTGCGCGAGGGCGGCAATCCCGAGGGCGGCGAGGCCGAAGCGCAGAACGTCGAACAGGTACTGCGCGCGCGGCTCGATCTCGGCGGCGGCGGCATGTCGCTCGCGGTCGTGAAGTGATCCGCGGTCAGCGCACGCGCTGCGGCTCCATCGCCGCGACGCTGTGCGCGATCAGTTCTTCGAGCACGGCCATGTCGACGTTCTTCAGCGACTTCAGATAGAGGCAGGCCTTGCTGATCTTGTGCTTGCCGAGCCGCGCGAGCAGTTCGTCCTCGCCGTCGAAGCCGCGCATCAGGTACAGGGTCAGGTCGTTCTTGCGCGGCGAGAAGCCGACGACGGGCCAGTCGCCTTCCTGACCGCTCGCGTAGCGATAGCGGTAGCGTCCGAAGCCGACGATGCTGCTGCCCCAGATCACGGCCTTTTCGCCGGTCGCCTTCTGCATGAGCTTCGCGACGGTCTGGCAGTCGGCGCGGCGTGCGGGATCCTCGACCGTGGCGAGGAATTCGGCGAGCGTGGTCTTCGTCGGCTGCGTCTTCGGTTCGGACATGGCGGCTTCGCGGCAAGGTCGCGGGTCGGACGATGGTGCCGACCGTACGCGCAGACGCCACGCGTCCGCAAGCGCGCGCCGCGGCCATGGCCTAAGATGCCGCGACGCCGACCCGACACCCGCCAGGAGCACGCCATGGACATGCCCAAGCCCGGCCCCGCCCACGCCCGTCTCGCCGTGTTCGCCGGCAACTGGGAGGGTCCCGAAGCCTTGCAGCCGTCGCCCTGGGGGCCCGGCGGACCCGCGACCGGACGCGGCGTCTATCGCGTCGTCACCGACGGCATGGCGCTGACGCAGGACTACGAGGAAGAAAAAGACGGCACGATCGTGTTTCGCGGCCACGGCGTGTTCACCATCGACCCGGAATCGGGCGACGTGCTCTGGTGGTGGTTCGACAGCATGGGCTTCCCGCCCGACGCGCCGGCGCGCGGCACCTGGGACGGCGACACGCTGACCTTCCACAAATCCACACCGCGCGGTGACGGCCGCTACGTCTATCGTCTCGAAGGCGACGAATACACGTTTTCGATCGAGAACCGTTTTCCGGGACAGGACAATTTCTGCCTGTTCATGAAGGGGCGCTATCGCCGCGTCTGAGGCGACGGGCTCTGCCGCGGACACCCTGCCCGCGTCGCCCGATTGCGTGAATCCCGTCACGCCGCGCGACGTTCCGCGGCGCCGGCGCGTTCGGATTCCGTGCAACGGCCCGTTTGAACTCGCGGACACCTTGCAACGAGGTCTGCGATGCCTCCGCTCGCTTCACGCCCGCACGTCCGTTTGCGCGCTGCGCTCGCGGCGTTGCTGCTCGGCGTTCCCCTCGCCGCATTCACGCAAACCCTGCTCGAAGGCCGCCTGATCACCGCCGGCGGCGGCCGCTCGCAGACGCCCGGCGGCTGCCGCGTCGTCACCGGCAGCCTCGGCGAACCCGCGGCCGGCCGCAGCAGCGGCGGCGCGTTCACGGTGAGCGCAGGCTTCTGGGCCGGTCCCGGCAGCGCCGATCGCGATGTCCTGTTCACCGCCGGCTTCGAGGAGTGCACGTGATGAAATTCCCGCGATTCCTTCAACATGCCCGTCTCTGCGCGCTGCTGCTCGCCGTTGCACCGGCGCTCCAGGCCGCGCCGCAACTGCCCGACTTCGTCTACCAGGGAAAGCTCGAACAGAACGGCGCGCCGGCCAACGGAAATTTCGATCTCGGCTTCGCGCTGTTCGATGCGCCGGCCGCCGGCAATCCGGTCGGCACGCCGATCTCGCTGCCGGCCTATCCCGTCGTCGACGGCATCTTCAGTACCTCGCTCGCGTTTCCGGGCGCTTTCACCGGTACGCAGCTCTATCTCGAAGTCAGCGTGAACGGCACGCCGATGCTGCCGCGCCAGCCGGTCGCGACTGCGCCAGTCGCTCAGTTCTCGCTGTCGGGCACGATCGCGCCGGGCTCGGTCGGCTCGACCGAGCTGGCGACGTTCGCGGTGACGAACAGCAAGCTCGCCGCCGACTCGGTCAGTTCGTCGAAAATCCTCGCCGGTGCGGTAGGCACGAGCGAACTCGGCAACAGCGTCGTCACGGCCGACAAGATTGCGACCGGCGCCGTCGGCGCCGCGGAAATCGCGAACGACAGCATCGCGCGCGGCAAGATCGCCGGTGGCTACAGCAACGGTGCGTTCGCCATCACGATCGGCGCCAACACCTGCGTCGATTTCAATCTGTCGATCGGCGGTGCGCAGGTCAACGACATGATCCTGTTCTCGTTCCAGCAGGGCGCGTCGGTGCCGCCGAACCTGCTGTTCCAGCCGATGCGCGTGCCGTCCGACGGGCTCGTCGCCATGCGCGGCTGCAATTTCGGCAACGCGTCGCAATCGACCGGCAATCTGCCGATCTATCTGGTCACGCTGCGCTGAGCGCGTCGCGCCGGCGTGCCCGCGCAAAGCCATGATTTGCGCCCACGGGCGTCAGCGGCTCGGCCGAAGCTCGCGCCGAAAGCCGCCGACGGACTGCCGCCATGACTTCCGCACCGCCTGAGCATCCTGCCGTGCCGGCGCGATCGCGCCGGCATTTCCTTGCCGATGTCGCCGCGTTCGCGATCGCCTGCGGCGTCGCGCCGCTGCTGCGCGCGGAACCGAAACTCGCGGGCGCCCGCGACGCGCGCGACTGGCTGAGCCGCGTCGATACCGTCTCGCGGAAACTTCGCGCGACGACGATCGCGAGCGGCGACTGGCGTCGCGACATCGACGCGCTGAATGCATCCACGACACTCGCCGAATTCCTGCCGCAGCTGCAGTTCGAGCGCGCGCTGAAAGCGATGCGGCGGGCCGGCAAGGATCCGGCCAAGACCTTCGTGAAGCTCGCCGAAGTCGACGGCAGCCTGACCAAGGCAGCCTTCGCGGCCGCCTATTTCGTGTTCGCGAAGGGACAGGTCACCACGCCGCACGGCCATCGCGGCATGGTCTCGGCGCACACCGTCGTCGGCGGCCGGCTGCGCACGCGCACCTACGACCGGCTCGCGCGCGAGGGCGATGCGCTGCTGCTGAAGCCTCGCCTCGACACGCTCGCCGAACCCGGCTTCAGCGCCGCGATCAGCGCGACCGAAGGCAACGTGCACTGGTTCGTCGCCGAGACCGACGCCTCCGCGACGCTCGACGTCATCGTGCAGGACATCGACGCGAACGGCCGCGACTTCGCGATCGAACTCGTCGATCCGCTCGCCGGCAGCGCCGATGCGAACGGCACGATCCGCGCGCCGCTGGTTTCGTGGGAACGGTCGGCGGCGAGGTATCAGGCGGGCTGACGGTGTGCGAGAAAAGAGTGAAAAGGAGTGAGAGGTGAGTGCGGCGGCGTGAGAAACGAGA
>CAMLLF010000143.1 GCA_946480705.1 uncultured Lysobacteraceae bacterium
GATGCCGTCGAGCGGCTTGCCGTTCGCATCCTTGACCTTCTTGATGTCGACGCCATCCGGATTGTTCGAGCCGACTTCATGCAGCGCGGCGAGATGCAGCACGACGAGCAGCAGCAGCACGAGCGGCAGCGCGATCACGTGCAGCGCGAAGAAGCGGTTCAAGGTCGCATCGGCAGGCAGGTAGTCGCCCATGATCCACTCGACGAGCGAGTCGCCGATCATCGGGATCGCGCCGAACAGCGAGATGATGACCTTCGCGCCCCAGAACGACATCTGGCCCCACGGCAGCACGTAGCCCATGAACGCTTCGGCCATCAGCACCAGATAGATCAGCATGCCGAGCAGCCAGACGAGTTCGCGCGGTTTCTGCGCCGAACCGTAGATCAGGCCGCGGAACATGTGCAGGTAGACGACGATGAAGAACGCCGAGGCGCCGGTCGAGTGCATGTAGCGCACGAGCCAGCCCCACTCGACGTCGCGCATGATCGTCAGCTCGACCGACGCGAACGCTTCGGAGATTCCCGGCGCGACTTCGAGCGCGCTGGGCTTGAAATGCATGGTGAGGAAAATGCCGGTCAGGATCTGGTTGACCAGCACGACCAGCGCGAGCGAGCCGAAGTAGTACCAGATGTTGAAATTCTTCGGCGCCCAGTATTCCGACATGTGCTTGCGGTACACGGGGCCGAAAGCCTTGGCGCGGTAGTTGAACCACTCCTGGAGATCCGTGACGGCGCGATTGAGGCGGCTCGGCTGCATCACGCGGCTCCTTCCGGCTTGACGCCGATGACCAGCGTCTTGTCGTCGGTGAAGTGGTAGTCCGGCACCTTGAGGTTGGTCGGTGCCGGCACGCCCTCGAACACGCGGCCGGCCATGTCGAAGCGCGACTTGTGGCAGGGGCAGAAGAAGCCGCCCTTCCACTCCGCGTCGAACGGCTCGGGCTTGATCTCGCCATGGAACTTCGGCGAGCAGCCCAGATGGGTGCAGACGCCGATCATGACGAGCCATTCTTCCTTGATCGAGCGATAGAGGTTCTGCGCGTACTTCGGCTGCTGATCTTCGTTCTTCGAGTCGGGATCGCGCAGGCGAGCGTTCAGCGAAGCGAGTGCACCGATCTGCTCGGGCGAACGGCGCACGATCCACACCGGCTGGCCGCGCCATTCGGTGATGACCATCTGGCCGACTTCGATCTTGCTGATGTCCTGCTGCACCGGCGCGCCGGCGGATTTCGCCTTTGCACTGGGCAGCCAGGTCTTGATGAATGGCACTGCCGCTGCGAGGGCACCTGCACCGCCGACGACTACAGTCGTGGCCGTGAGGAACCGACGGCGGCCATGATTGACGCCTTCGTTCGCCATCCGGATCTCCGGTTCAATACTTGGGAATACGTTCGGGGTCGTCGCGCCCGGCTGCACCGGCTGTCGCGAAACGTCACGGCGGCGGAAGGGATTCCGCGCCGGCCGTCGCTGCGTGCCGCTGAAGACGAAGCCTGCTGCCGGATGACCGGCCAACGTGACGGCTGGCCCCAAAAATCGTGTTAGTTTAGCGACTGAACCGGCAGCGCACAATCAAACCTGCCGCCCGCTTCGGCGCGTTGCACACTCGCGGCGCCTCCCTTGGACACGACATGAAACCCGCGTTCCGCGCGCTCGCCTTCGTGCTGCAATTCGCCACTCTCGGACTCGCCATCGCCTTCATCGTCACCCGCCTCTGGCCCGACGCGCCGGCCCGTCTGCGCGGCGACGATCCGGCTCCGGCCGCGGCCTCTGCGCCGACACCGTCGGCACCGGCCGCCGCCGTGGGCGGCCTCGGCAGCGGCCCCGTTTCCTACGCCGACGCCGTCGCCCGCGCCGCGCCGGCCGTCGTCAACATCTACGCGAACAAGGTCGTCGCGTCGCAGCGTCGTATCGTGTCGGTCGACCCGCTGACCCAGCGCATGCTCGGCGGCATCAGCCTGGGACCGCCGGCCTATCGGCGCGAACAGAGCCTGGGCTCGGGCGTGATCGTCAGCGCCGACGGCTACGTGCTCACGAACAATCACGTGATCGCGCGCTCCAACGACATCCAGGTGCTGCTCTACGACGGCCGCATCGCCACCGCGCGACTCGTCGGCGGCGACGAGGACACCGATCTCGCCGTTCTCAAGATCGATGCGGGAGACCTGCCGACCATGAAGCTCGACGAAGCGCCGCCGGTCAATGTCGGCGACGTGGTACTCGCGATCGGCAATCCGATCGGCCTCGGCAAGACGGTGACCATGGGCATCGCGAGCGCGATCGGCCGCCAACTCGACCAGTGGGCGTACGAGGAATTCATCCAGACCGATGCCGCGATCAATTCGGGCAATTCCGGCGGCGCGCTCGTCAACGCGCGCGGCGAACTCGTCGGCATCAACACGGCCAACGTACCGCAGCGCCAGCTCGCCGAAGGCATCGGCTTTGCGATTCCGGTTGCAACCGCGAAAGGCGTGCTCGACCAGATCATCGAAAAGGGCATGGTCGTGCGCGGCTGGCTCGGCGTGGAATACGGCCGCATGCCGATTCCGGCGAACACCACGCAGGCGAACATCGCGCGCGGCGCGCAGGTGCTCGCCGTCTATCCGCAGAGCCCTGCCGCGCAGGCGGGCCTGCAGCCCGGCGACGTGCTGCTGACTTTCGACGGCGAGGAAATCGACGACCCGCTCGAGCTGCGCAAACACGAAGCCGCGCTCGCGCCCGGGACCAAGGTGCACGTGTCCGGCCTGCGTGCCGGCATCGCTTTCGACGCCGACGCCGAACTCGTGCAGCGTCCGGTGCTCAACCGCATCCAGATCCCGAACGGCTGATCCGCTCAGTTGGCCTGGCGATAGCGGTCGCGCAGCGTCGCGACACGCGACACGTAGACCTGGGTCTCGTCGAACGGCGGCACGCCGCCGTATTTCGACACGTTGCCCGGCCCTGCGTTGTAGGCGGCCGTCGCAAGCCGGACGTCGCCCTGGAAGGTCTTGAGCTGCTGCGCCAGGTACTGCGCGCCGCCGCGGATGTTCTGCGTCGCGTCGAACGGATTGTCGACGCCGAGATCGTCGGCCGTGCCCGGCATCAGCTGCATGAGCCCCTGCGCGCCCTTGTTCGACAGCGCGTTCGGATTGAACGCCGACTCCGCATGCACGACGGCGCGCAGCAGCGCCTCGTCGAGGCCGAACTCCAGCGCGGCCGCGGCGATCTCGGCTCGGAACGCGTCGCGATTGAGCTTCGTCGAGGCGAAGTTGACCCTCGAATGCACGTCGCAGGCGAAGCAGGTCGAGATATAGGTGAACAGCACCTGGTAGCGCTTTCCGGCCGGCCGGATGTTCGTGTACTCGGTGATGCCGTTGCTCTTGCTGATCTTGTAGACCGCGCCGCGAAGGACTTTCGGCGATTCCGTCTTTGCGGCGTCGGGCGGTGCGGCATTCGCCGTGCCTTCGCGATATTGCCACTGCCCCGGGGCGGATATCGCCGGCGCCGCGGCCGGTGCCGCGGCCGCGGTCGTTGCCGCGCCGGCCGCCTGCGGCTTCACCGATTCCACCGAGAAGGTCGGCTGCGACATCGCCGGCGCGCTCGCCGAGGTGACGGGTTTGGCCTTGGTGTCGGCGTAGTTCGCGACCTGCACGCAGTTCGCATAGCCTGCGGGTTTATTCGTATACGCGAGTTCGCCCTTGTTGCCGCTGCAGCGGTACAGGCTGCCCGCAAAAGCGGGCGTCCCCAGGCCCGCGAGGACCAGGGCGACCAGCCAGCGAACGTGGCGATGGCGCGCGGATGACTTCATGAATTCCCCAACTCTTGGGCCCAAGTTTCTGACAGGAAACGCGAAATTCCAAGACCACAGCGATGCGCGCCGGTTCCCGGGCCGCTGGCGGCGCCTCGAGAACGCGCGTAAACTACCGAGTCCATTCGCTTTTTTGGTTCACCGCCCATGGCCGGCAAGCTGTTCATAAAGACCCACGGTTGTCAGATGAACGAGTACGACTCGTCCAAGATGGCCGACGTGCTGGGCGCGGCCCACGGCCTGGAGCTGACCGAGAACGAGGCCGAGGCCGACGTCATCCTCATCAACACCTGCTCGATCCGCGAAAAGGCGCAGGAAAAAGTCTTCTCGCAGCTCGGCCGATGGCGCGAACTGAAGAAAGCCAACGGCAACGTCGTGATCGGCGTCGGCGGCTGCGTCGCGTCGCAGGAGGGCGAAGCCATCGTCAAGCGCGCGCCGTTCGTCGATGTCGTGTTCGGCCCGCAGACGCTGCACCGGCTGCCCGAACTCATCGAGGCCAAGCGTCGCACCGGCAAGCCGCAGGTCGACATCACGTTTCCCGAAATCGAAAAATTCGACAAATTGCCGGAACCGCGCGCCGAAGGCCCCAGCGCCTTCGTGTCGATCATGGAAGGCTGCTCGAAGTACTGCACGTTCTGCGTCGTCCCGTATACGCGCGGCGACGAAGTCAGCCGTCCGTTCGACGACGTCATCGCCGAAGTCGCCTCCCTCGCCGACCAGGGCGTGCGCGAAGTGAATCTGCTCGGCCAGAACGTCAACGCGTATCGCGGCCCCATGCACGACGGCGGCGTCGCCGACCTCGCCCTGCTCATCCATGCGATCGCGCAGCTCGACGGCATCGGCCGCATTCGCTTCACGACGTCGCATCCGCTGGAATTCTCCGACTCGCTCGTCGAGGCCTATGCGAGCGTGCCCAAGCTCGCGAACTATCTGCACCTGCCGGTGCAGGCCGGCTCCGACCGCGTGCTCGCCGCGATGAAGCGCGGCTACACGGCGCTCGAGTTCAAGCAGAAAATCCGCAAGCTCCGCGCCGTGCGTCCCGACATCTCGATTTCCTCGGACTTCATCGTCGGCTTTCCCGGCGAGACCGATGCGGATTTCGAGAAGACCATGAAGCTCATCGAGGACGTCGGTTTCGACCAGAGCTTCAGCTTCATCTACTCCAAGCGCCCCGGCACGCCCGCGGCGAATCTCGACGACGACACCGGCGCCGACATCAAACACGCTCGCCTCCAGCGGCTGCAGGCCGCGGTCACGGCAAATGCGAACCGCATCAGCCAGGCCATGGTCGGCACGCGCCAGACCGTGCTCGTCGAAGGTCCCAGCCGCAAGAGCGCGAACGAGATGACTGGCCGCACCGAGAACATGCGCTACGTCAATTTCCCCGGCGACGCGCGCATGATCGGCCAGTTCGTCGATGTCGTGATCACCGAGACGATGTCCAATTCGCTGCGCGGCCGCGTCGTAGTCGGCAACTGAGCTGCCCGCCCGCCTGCGGAATCGCTCTCGTCGCTTGAGGGCGGCGCTGCGCAGCCAGCCCGGCGAGTGGGCGCACATCGCCGGCCGGAAGATGGCCGTCGGGGTAAGCGCGAGCACGGTCTCGAAGCCATGGCTGTCCGCGCTCAGCGCAGCACGCCATCGCGGCAGCGTGCCGCCGTCGTTGATGCGGTCTTCGCGAACGGCTTCCAATAGCCGCGCGAGATCGCGTGAATCGCGACCAAACGGTTCAGTATTCATGCGCCGCACGGTTCAGCTCGATTCTTCGATAGTCGCGCGGCCTCGTCGGGAGCGCGCCCCGGCCGGCCATTCCAAAATCCACAACGATAGGAAAACGCGATGAATACGAAGATCGTGACGGCGGTGCTCGCCGCGGCCGTTGCCGTGGGCGCCTGTTTCGCAACGCCCGCACAGGCCGACGGCTTTTTCATCGACGGCCGCTACGGCCGCTCGGACTTCGACGGCTCCGGCAAGGACGTCGCGCTCGGCGTCAACGGCGGCTATCGCTGGGGCGCATTCGGACTCGAAGGCGGCTACATCGACCTCGGCTCGCTCGACCACGGCTACGCCTACATCGGCACGCCCGGCGGCGGCACGTCGGGGCTGCATTCGGGCATCGATGTCGGCGGCTGGACGCTCGGCGCGAACGGCCACTTCAACCTGACCCCGAACTGGTATCTGTCCGCGCGCGCCGGCCTGTTCCACTGGAAGGCCGACGTCGATCTCACCGGCGTCGCGCAGAACGCCGAGTTCAGCGGCAGCGACTGGTATGCCGGCGTCGGTGTCGGCTACGACTTCAGCGAGCGCTTCGGCGTCGGCCTCAACTACGACCACTATCGCGCCGGCAAGAGCGGCATGGACTTCGACGCGAAGGCCGTCAGCGTCAACACCGAATTCCGCTTCTGATCGCGCATCCCCTGCCCTCCCCGCTTCGGGGAGGGTTTCCACGGGGGAATCTCGAAAGGCGCCGTCCCGGCGATTTTTAGCGTCGCGCGACTGCTCCGCGGGAACGTCGACGTTTTCGACGTTCCCGCATGCTCATCCCTCGAACCCGTCGGCGAACAGCCTCAGCGGAACGCCGCCGCCGGCATCGGTCGCGCAGCGGTGCTGCGCGTCGTACTCCAGCGCGCCGATATCGGGCGAACCGTCGCCGCGCCGGTTCGCGCAAAAGTCGTCGACGGTCTGCGGCGCCGCGACGCCGAGATTCACGATGCTCGCGCCGTTGAGCAGACGAAAGTCCGCGGCGGGCGGATTCTGGAACCAGGCCGCGAAATTCGCCGTACTGACGTTGAGCAGATTGCCCGCGTTCGTGCTCGTGCCGCCGTTGCGCAGATTGATGCCCGCGCTCGACAGGTTGTTGCGGATCTCCGCGGTCGACTCGGCATAGCGCACGTCGATGCCGCTGGTCGCGTACAGCGTGTTGTGCTGGATACGCGTGTTCGTCGCACGGTTCAGATAGATGCCTACGTCGTTGCAGGCCAGCACGAGGTTGTTGCGCAGGACGCCGTTCTGGTGCTCGGGAATGCAGGTGCCGTCCTCGCAGATCGCATTCGGGCTCGTGCCGCCGCCGCCGAGCGACAGTCCGAGCCGTGTGCCGCCCGAGAACTGCTGGCTGCAGCGCACGAGGTTGCGTTCGAACACGCCGTCGCGCGAATTGCCCTTGAGAAACGCGGCGTAGCTGACGCCGTCGCCGCCGAGCTTCTGGTAGTCGTGAATCGTGTTGCCGCGCACGATCCAGCGCCGTCCGCCGACGACGTCGATCTTCGTCACCGGATTGCCGGTGTTGCGCCCGCGCGTGTCGTAGAAACGGTTGTATTCGACGATGGCGTCGTCGGGATAGACATAGACGCCATCGATCGCGATGCCGTTGCTCTTGATCTGCGCATTGAAGTCGCGCAGCACGTTGTCGCGCAGCAGCAGAAACTCCGCGTTGCCGAATACGTGGAAGGCGTGCTCGCAGTTCGAATCGTTGGCGCAGGCACCTTCGATATCGAGTCCTTCGAACTGCCAGTGCGCGCCGCTGACCTTGAAGCCCTCGACGAGGCCGGTGCCGAAACGCAGCAGCGCGCCGCGCGGCGTGGCGGCGCGCACGCGGATCGGCGCGGCCGCGGTGCCGTTGACGAGGCAATTCAGGTTCGAGTCGACGACATAGGTTCCGGAGGCCAGCACGATGTCGTCGCCGGGCAGCGCGTTCTGTACGGCATTCCGCAGCGCCGCGGCGTCGGCCACCGGCACGAGCCGCGCCGCCGCCGCATCGCCGGCACCGATCGCCAGAGCGGCGACGATCATTTGCAGAGTTCGCATGATTTCCCTTCCGGTCGGACCGGCCCCGACGTTACCTCACCCTCGTCGCCCGCCGCTTCGACCGATTCCCCATTCCCGATTCCCGATTTCCGGCCGCTGAGCTACTCTGCCGCCCCTATGTCCACCACCCGCCGCGACTTCACGCTCGAACCCGACGACACCGAGCGGCTGGCCAACCTGGCCGGGCCGTTCGACGAACACCTGCGCCAGATCGAACTGCGCCTCGGTGTCAGCATCGCCAACCGCGGCAATATCTTCCGCATCGACGGCCACGTCGCGGCGGCCGAGAAAGTGCTGCGCGAGATCTACGCAGCCACCGAGGCCGAAGTGCTCGACGCGCACCGGATCAACCTGCACCTGCAGGAATCCAACGTCGCCGCGCTCGACGTCGCGGCCGCCGCCGGCGCCCAGGACGTCGTCATCCGCGTCAAGCGCGGCTCGATCAAAGGACGCGGCCCGAACCAGGCACGCTACCTGCACGCGATCGCGACGCACGACATCAATTTCGGCGTCGGCCCGGCCGGCACCGGCAAGACCTATCTCGCCGTCGCGAGCGCGGTCGATGCGCTCGAAGCCAATCGCGTGCAGCGCATCATTCTCGTGCGGCCCGCGGTCGAGGCCGGCGAGAAGCTCGGCTTCCTGCCGGGCGATCTCACGCAGAAGGTCGATCCCTATCTGCGCCCGCTCTACGACGCGCTCTACGAAATGCTCGGCTTCGAGAAAGTCGCCAAGCTCGTCGAGCGCAACGTC
>CAMLLF010000144.1 GCA_946480705.1 uncultured Lysobacteraceae bacterium
CAGGCCGAAGCCTTCGTGCAGGCCGTGCATCAGCAGACCGGACGCTGGCCCGGCGTCTACGGCGGCAGTTATCTCAAGCAATTGCTCGGCAGCGCGACGACGTCGGTGCTCGGTAACTGCTGGCTGTGGATCTCCGAGTACGCGAACCAGCCGGCGATTGCAGCGCTGTGGCCGAGCTGGACGCTGTGGCAGTACACCGACGGCAGCGTCGGCCCGAATCCGCACAGCGTGCCCGGCGTCGGCAACTGCGATCGCGACATGTTCAACGGCGACCTCGCGACGCTGCAGCGCTGGTGGGCCGGCGGCTGAGCCCGGCAGCGCAACGTCCGGCGGTTGCCGGCGGGGTATCCGTTTGGAAAAGTGCGCGCACTGCTTGACAGTCAAATGCGAATCATTATCATCTGGACACCACCCGGTAATCGGAGCCAGCCATGTCGGTCGTGACGTCCACTCTTGCGCTTCAGGCCACCCGCACTTCGTCCGCGACACGGCCGGCGGCGACGCCCGCGCCGGCACAGCGCCGCGTCGATTCGCGCCTGCTGCTGCGCGAATCGCGCGAACTCGTGATCGAACATCTCGGCCAGGAATACCGTCTGCGCCGCACGCGCAACGACAAGTTGATCCTGACCAAGTAATTCGTCCTGCGGCACGCGGCGTTCGCGCCGCGTGCGTCCCTGTCCACGTCAGAGCAGCCAGCCTCGGGCCGACCGCCATCCCGGCCTCCCTGCCAGCCAGCTCCGCGCCCGGTGCCGCCTCGTCATTGCCGGCGCCGGATCTCTCTCGAGGCTCGCATGTACAAGCTGCCTTTCCGGCGCGCCGCCGGCGAGACGCGTGCGGCTGAACGCTGCAACGACGCCGCCGCTTCCGGTGCGACCCTGCTGCAGGCCATAGCGCTGCCGGCCACTGCGCCGCTCGCGGCGCTCGCGCGCCGCTGGCATTGCCTCGGACCGGTGCTCTGGCTCTGGCGCGCCGCGTCGGGGCACGCCGCCGATCTCGGCGCGATCGCCGGCTGGAACTGCATCCACCGCATCGAACCCGACGGCATCTGCGAAGCGCTGCGCTTCTATCGCGACGACGGCCGCGAAGTCGCGCGTCTGTATCTGCTGCCCGACAGCGACTATCTCGCGTGGGAGCAATTGCTGCATTGTGTACCCTGCGGCACCGCCGAGCCGCCGCGCGGACTGCATCAGCGCCTGCGCGATGCGGCCTGGTCGCGCGCCGGTCATCCGTGGCAGGGCGCCGTCGTGCGCTTCTGTCCCGGCCTCGATGCGGGGCGTCCGTGGCTGCTGGCCGAGGCGATCGCCGAGATTTCCGCGACCGGGCGCCGGCGCGCTGTGGACATCTGCGCGGGGCTGGATGCGGCGTTGCTGCGGTAGGGCGCAATAGCGAGGCGCATTGCGCCATCTCCGCGACGCGACGCCATCTGACACACGGCGCAATGCCCTTCGGTTACTGCGCCCTGCGGTTGCGGGGCGCAGCGACTGCGTCGCGCTGTCCCTTCTCAGCTTTCGTCGTCGTCGCGCGGCGGCAGCGGCGGCGGTGCGGGCGGCGCCGGCGGTACGGGTGCCGCGGCGGCGACCGGTGCGACCGGGGCCGGCGGCGCCGGAGCGGTCGGCGGAGCGGGAGGCGCCGGCGGTGTCGGAGGCAGCGGGAACATGGTCTTGTACTGCGGCACCTTGGTGTTGATCGTCAGCGCCTTCTTCTGACGCAGCACGTCGAGCTTGATGTCGCTGCCGGCATCGGCGTCGCGCAGGCGGCGCATCACGTCCGACGGCGAGTCGACCTTCGTGCCGCCCACGCTCGTGAGCACGTCGCCGCCCTTGAGTTCGGGAATGTTGCGCGGATCGGCCGACAGCACGAGCACGCCGTCGGACGTGCCGAAATACCCGGCGAGATCCGGATTCAGCGGCGCGAGGTTCATGCCCCACCACGGCATCAGGTTGATGCGCAGATCGCGCAGCTGCTGCAGGTTGCCGGCATCGCGCACGTGGCGGTCGATATCCACCTGCGCGTGCCTCAGGCTGCGCTCGACTTCACGTCGGATGCGTTCCGGGTCCATGCTGCGTTCGACTTCGCGACGGATGCGCTCCGGATCGACGCCGAGATCGGCGAAGTCCGCCTCGCTGCCGATCATGACCTTGGGCCAGTTCAGCGCTTCGCGCCGCGCTGCAGTCACCGTGACGTCGACGTTCTTTCCGTCGCGCGACAGCGCGAGCTTCACCGGCTGGTCGACCTTGAGGTCCTGCAGCTGCCGGCGCGCGTCGTCGAGTTCATTGCGGGCGATCTTCTTGCCGTCGATCGCGAGAATCAGGTCGTCCCGGCGCACGCCGGCCTTGTCGGCCGGACCGCCCGGCGTGACCGCGGCGATCTGCACGCCCTTGTCGGTCGGGCGCATGACCACGCCGATCAATGCGCGATCGCTGTCGCCGAGATAGCGCCAGGCGAACTTGCGCGGCCCGCCTTCGCCGAGGCGCAGCGAAATGTCGCCCATGCGCCGGCCGAGATCGCGCATTTCCTTGCGCAGCTTTTCGAGTTCCTCGCGTGCCGCGGCCTCTTCGGCAGGCGTGGCATAGGGTTTCGCATCGGCGTCCGCATGCGCGTCGGCATGCACGACGGCGCGCGCTTTCGCAGCCGGCGTCGCCGCGGCCGCGGGTTCGGCCCGTGCGGCCGGTTCGGCCGCGTGCGCCGTACCGATCAGCGTGATGGCCAAGAGGGGATAAAGCGACTTCATGGAATACCTCACAAATGGGTCCAATTGTCGGGCGCCGCCGCCGATCCGTTCGCGGCGACGCCGTTGCCAGCCAGGCTGTAGGTGGTGCGGACCGCGGCGAGATCGCGCAGCAGCTCCACGCGGTCGCGCCACAGCGCGAGCGTGTCGCTGCCGGCATCGTTGCCGGCGGCCAGTTGCAGATCGACGAGGCCGATCATGTCCTCGATCTCGGTCGCGGCCATGAGGCTGCGCCCGTCGAGCGGGGTTTCGTCGGCCTTGAGCGTGCGCAGCCATTCCTCGATGCGGCCGGACTCGCCGCGCAGCGCGGTGAGTTCGGCCAGTTCGGCGGTTCCGGCGGAGACCGCGGTTTCCGGCGTGACGCCGGCGTTCGAGGCGACGCCGGGCGGCGTCACGGATTGCGTGCGGTTGCCCGGCACGAGCGCGACGGCGACCAGCGCCAGCGCCGCGGCGATACCGACGGCGAGCCACGGCCGCCGCGGCAGGCGGCGATCGCGCGCATCGGCACGACGTGCCGGCGGATGCGCGTCGACGCGGCGCGTGTCGCTGTCGTCGTCCTCGCGCACGAGGCCGTGCGAGCGCAGGCTCGCGGCCAGCGTCGCCCAGCCGTCGGCCGGCGGCGTCGCGGACGGCAGATCGCGCAGTGCGCGCGTCAGCGCGTCGGCGCTCAGGTCGGTTGCGGTTGGGCGGTCAGACATGATTTCGACTCCGTAGTGCCGTCCAGGAAGCCGCGCAGGCGGGCAGTGCCGCGGGCGACCTGGGATTTGGAGAAGCTGACGGTCTTTCCGAGCGCGTCGGCGATCTCCGGATGCGAATAGCCCTCGACGTGGTACAGCCACAGCACGCTGCGCGTGAGTGCCGGCAGCCGGGCGAGCGCCTGTTCCAGCACGAGACCGTCGGCGTGCACCCAGGGCGGCGTCGCGTCGGTCTCGATCTCGTCATAGCTCGCGTCGAACTCGATGCGCTTGTCCTTGCGCAGCCGCATCAGCGCCTCGTTCAGCGCGATCTGGCGCAGCCAGCCCCAGAACGGCGAGTCGCCGCGGAACTGATCGAGCCGCTGGAACAGCTTCAGCATCGCATCGTGCAGGATCTCGCGCGCCGCGTCGGCGTCGTTGAGCAGCCGCAGCGCGAGCGAATAGACCGGCCGCTCGAACAGGCGGTAGATCTGCTCGAACGCGCGCAGCTCGCCGCGCTGGGCGCGCTGCAGCACGTTGTCGGGTACATCGATGGCGAAGTTCGATCGGTCCACGGGCTAACAGATGCGGCTGGCCCGGCAATGGTCGCAGCGTGCGCCGAATTTGCCAGCGCCGGGACCGCCGGACACTCTGTCCGCCGCGGCCGTGCGTCCGCGCGGCGGCCTGTCCGTCGCCTTGTCCGCGGACAGGCGTACAGCTGGGGAATCGCGATAAATATCTTGAAAAACAATAACTAATTGTTTGGCACGGCCATTGCTAAAGTCGGTCCAGGACCCGCCGCACGATGCGGACGCACAGCCTCACGGGAGCACGACCGATGATTCGCGACACCTCTGCCCAGGACCGAGTGATGAGCACCGCCGCGGCGCCGAAGCGGCGCTACTGGAAGCACGCGGCGATCGCCGGCGCCGTGATCGCGCTCGGCGTCTGGCTGCTGCCCGGGATGACCCGCATGCTCGGCGCCGGCGCTTCGTACAGCGTGGAGCGCCTGCGCTTCGCCGACGTGAAGCGCGGCGACCTGACGCGCGACATCTCGGCCCAGGGCCGCGTCGTCGCCGCCGTCAGCCCGACGCTCTATGCGCCGAACGGCGGCATCGTCACGCTCGCGGTCAAGGCCGGCGATCAGGTCGAGAAGGACCAGGTGCTCGCCGAAGTCGTCAGTCCCGAACTCGCCAACCGGCTCCAGCAGGAGCAGTCCTCGCTGCAGAGCGCCGAACTCGCCGCCGAGCGCACGAGCATCGACAACCGCAAGCAGCAGCTGATCACGCAGAAGGCGGTCGACCAGGCCGACATCGATCGGCAGACGGCCGCGCGCGAAGTGGAGCGCACGCAGAAGGCATTCACGCTCGGTGCGCTGCCGCAGCTCGACGTCATGCGCGCGAAGGACGCGCTGCAGAAGGCCGAGATCACGCTGGCCCACGCGCGGAAAGACGTCGCGCTCGAACGCGAAAGCCTCGATTTCGAACTCAAGACCGCGCGCCTGACGCGCGACCGCCAGCGCCTGCTCGTCGCCGACCTGCAGCGCCAGGTCGATGAACTCAAGCTGCGCTCGCCGGTCGCGGGCCAGGTCGGCCAGCTGCTCGTGCAGCAGAAGGCGAACGTCGCGGCGAACGCCGGCATCCTGACCGTCGTCGACCTGTCGGCCATGGAAGTCGAAGTGCCGGTGCCGGAAACCTTTGCACGCGAACTCGCGATGGGCATGCCCGCGCAGATCCAGAACGGCGGCCAGACGCTGACCGGCGAGCTGTCCGCGGTCAGTCCCGAAGTCGTCAACGGCCAGGTCACCGCGCGCATCCGCTTCACCGGCGAGCAGCCCGCGGGTCTGCGCCAGAACCAGCGGCTGTCCACGCGCATCCTCATCGACGAACACCCGAACGTGCTGATGGTCGAGCGCGGTCCGTTCGTCGACTCGGGCGCCGGTCGCGTCGCCTATGTCGTCGGTGCCGACGGCATGGCCGTGCGGCGCACGATCCAGGTCGGCGCGACCAGCCTCAATGCGGTCGAGATCGTCTCGGGCCTCAAGGAAGGCGACCGCCTGATCATTTCCAGTCTCGACGAGTTCAAGGGTGCCGAGCGCATTGCACTTGCGCGCTGACGCCCGCCGCCTGCCGGCGCCCACGTCGCGCCGGCAGGCAATTCCACACACACCACGCAACGCCCCGTTCCTCGCCGCCGCCACCGGGAGTACCCCATGCTGAAGATGAATCACCTCTCCAAGGTCTATCGCACGCACCTGATCGAGACCCACGCGCTGCGCGACTTCTCGATCCACGTGCGCGAAGGCGAGTTCGTCGCGGTCACCGGCCCGTCGGGTTCGGGCAAGACCACGTTCCTCAACATCGCCGGCCTGCTCGAGGAATTCAGCGGCGGCGAGTTCTGGGTGGACGGCGTCGACGTGCGCGGCATGAACGACGACCAGCGCTCGCGCCTGCGCAACGAAAAGATCGGCTTCATCTTCCAGGGCTTCAACCTGATTCCCGACCTGAACCTGTTCGACAACGTCGACGTGCCCCTGCGCTACCGCGGCTTCAACGCCGCCGACCGCAAGCGTCGCATCGAGGAAACGCTGTCGCGCGTCGGCCTCGCCTCGCGCATGAAGCACTACCCGGCGGAACTGTCCGGCGGCCAGCAGCAGCGCGTCGCGATCGCGCGCGCGCTGGCCGGCTCGCCGCGCCTGCTGCTGGCCGACGAACCGACCGGCAACCTCGACTCGCTGATGGCGCGCGGCGTGATGGAGCTGCTCGAGGACATCAACCGCCAGGGCACGACCATCATCATGGTCACGCACGATCCGGAACTCGCCGCGCGCGCGCAGCGCAACGTCCACGTGATCGACGGCCAGGTCACCGACTTCGAGGCCGAGCCGCAGCTGCGCGTTCCGGCGCACGGCAGCGACGCCGCGGTCGCCACGGTCTGAGGAGCGCGCGATGTTCGCCTATTACCTGCAACTGGGTCTGCACAGCCTCAAGCGCAATCCGCTGCTGACCGCGCTCATGGTCTTCGGCATCGCGCTCGGCATCGGCACGAGCATGACCAGCCTGACCGTGTTCTATCTGATGGGCAGCGACCCGATTCCGTGGAAGAGCGACACGCTCCATGCGGTACAGCTCGACAACTGGAGCGCCGAGCAGCCGTACCGCACGCCGAACGAGCCGCCCGACCAGATCACCTATCTCGAAGCCAAGGCGCTGATGGAAGCCGGCAAGGCCGACCTGCAGGCTGCGATGTACAAGGTCGTCTGGCCGCTGCAGCCGGAGAATCCCGAGATCAAGCCGTTCTCGTCGCTGGGCCGCGCGACCTACAAGGACTTCTTCGCGATGTTCGAGCCGCCGTTCAAGTACGGCCAGGCCTGGGACGCCTCGCAGGACAAGGAACACGCGCGCGTCACCGTGCTGTCGAGCGGTCTCAACGAAAAACTGTTCGGCGGCCAGGACAGCACCGGCAAGCGCGTGCGTCTCAACGAGATCGAATACACGATCGTCGGCGTGCTCGACAAATGGCAGCCGCGCGTGAAGTACTACGACCTCACGAACGGCTCGTTCAACGACGCCGAGGAATACTACGTGCCGTTCACGACGGCGATCGAGCTGCAGACGCAGCCCAGCGGCAACAACTCGTGCTGGGCCAACGCGAAACCCGGCTGGGACGGCTACCTCGCGTCGGACTGCGTCTGGATCCAGTTCTGGGTGCAGCTCAATTCGCAGGCGCGCGAGGACGAGTACAAGGCCTTCCTCGACAACTACGTCAACGAACAGAAGAAGCTCGGCCGCTTCCCGCGTCCGCTCAACAACCGCCTGCCCGACGTCAACGAGTGGATCGAGGCGCAGGGCGTGGTGTCGCGCGATGCGCAGATCCAGGTCGGCCTGTCGTTCGCGTTCCTGATCGTCTGCCTCGTCAACACGATCGGCCTGCTGCTCGCGAAATTCATGCGCAAGTCGAGCGAGATCGGCCTGCGCCGCGCGCTCGGCGCGACGCGCGGCCAGCTGTTCACGCAGCACCTCGTCGAAGCCGGCGTGATCGGCGTCAGCGGCGGCCTGATCGGCCTGCTGCTGACCTGGCTCGGACTCATGGCGGTGCGCTCGCTGTATGCCGATCTCAACAACGTCGCGCGCATGGACTGGTTCATGGTACTGACGGCCATCGCGCTGTCGATCGTCGCGGCGGTGCTGGCCGGGCTGTTCCCGACGTGGCGCGCCTGCCAGATCACGCCGGCCGTGCAGCTGAAGACGCAATAACGCCACTACGCTACAGGTGAAATCATGGAATTTCGTCCTATTCTCTCCGCGCTGATGCGCAGCAAGGTGGCCCTGGTGCTGATCGGCCTGCAGATCGCACTGACGCTCGCGATCGTCTGCAACGCGCTGTTCATCATCTCGCAGCGCCTGCAGCTGATGAGCCGCGACAGCGGCATCAACGAAGCCGACACGTTCACGATCGGCAGCCTCGGCTTCGGCAGCGCATTCAACGTCAAGACGACGATCGAGGAAGACATGGCCATGCTGCGCGGCCTGCCCGGCGTCGTCGACGCGACGCCGACGAATACCGTGCCGCTGTCCAACGGCGGCTGGTCGACCGGCATCAGCCTCAAGCCCGAGCAGAAGATCTCGACCGCGCCGTCGGCGATCTACTTCGTCGACGAGCATGGCCTCAACACCTTCGGCGCCAAGCTCGCCGAAGGCCGCTTCTTCACCGCCGACGAGATCACGTTCCGCGAACGCGGCGACAACACCTGGCCGCCGGTCATGGTCGTCACGCGTGCGCTCGCCAACAAGCTGTTCCCCGGCGAGTCGGCGCTCGGCAAGCAGGCCTATCTCGACAACGAAGCCGCGCCGCAGACGACGAGGTAGGCGGCGCACCCGGTCTCGAAGTAGTGATACGGGCGAAAGATCATCAG
>CAMLLF010000145.1 GCA_946480705.1 uncultured Lysobacteraceae bacterium
GCGGTCGATCGTGCTGCTGACGAGGCCGGCCGGGCAGATCGGAATCGCCGCCGCGGCGACCGCGTCGTAGCGCTGCAGGAATCCGATCGTGCCGCCGCCGCCCATCGAAAGACCGGTCACATAGAGCCGCGCAGGATCGAAGCCGAACTCGCGCTGCACGTCGTCGACGAGATCGGCGAGACCGCCGGTCGGGTTCTCGTTGGACCACCATTCCGGCGCCTGCGGCGCGGCCATGATCACGGGCTGGCCCAGCGTCTGCGCGTCCTCGGCCAGGCGGAACGCGCCGTTCGCGCGATTGTTGAGCTGCGCCGTGTTGTTGCTGCCGGTCTCGCCGGCGCCGTGCAGGAACAGCACGAGCGGGCAGCGCCGGCTCGCACACGCCGCCGGCACATGGATGCGATACGGCAGCGCGAAGCCGTTGCCGCCGTCGCTCGTCACCGTGCGATAGGCGAAGTCGCCGGCGGTCAGCGCCGCGGCCGGCGCCGCAACGCTCAACGCCATCAGCACCAGGAGTCCGCGCATGACCGATCCTCGCCGCAAGCCGTGACAGGAATGTCCATGCTAATGCCGCCGCAGTTCAGGTATGTGACGGGAATCGCGGACTGACGGTCGGCACTGAGGGGCTCCCCGTGTCGACAAAGCGACATGCCGCTGGCATACACTCGGCCGGCAATGTGAATTTGTGATCGCTTACGCGTATTCCACTAACGTCGAAGGGGGAACCGTGAACAGCCAGGCCAAGCGTCCGAACATCCTCGTCATTCTCGTCGACCAGCTGCGCTTCCCGCGTTTCGCCTACGGACCCGACGGCGGCTTCGCAAGCACATCATCGGCTTCCAGGGCGACGATGCGCAGATCGCCGCGTACCGCGACTGGTTTCCGGGCCTGTGCGCGCTGCGCGAGAACGCGGTCGTGCTGCGCCAGCACACCATCGCCTCGTCGGCCTGCATCCCGAGCCGCGCGGCGCTGATGACCGGGCAATACGGCACGCGCACCGGCGTCACGCAGACCGACGGCCTGTTCAAGAACGGCGATGCGCCAAGCTTTCCGTGGCTCGCCGCCGACGGCATCCCGACGCTCGGCCACTGGTTCCGCGGCGCCGGCTATCGCACGCACTACTTCGGCAAGTGGCACGTCAGCAACCCGCGCGACCACAGCCTGCACGCCTACGCCTTCGACGACTGGGAACTGTCCTGGCCCGAGCCGCACGGATCGAGCATCAACAATCTGGGCGCGTATCGCGACATCGGCTTCGCCGATCTCGTCTGCGGCTTCCTGCGCGGCCAGTCGCTCGGCCTGAACTACAACCGCAAGCTCGCCCAGCAATTGCAGACGGCGCCGCGCGCACCGTCGCCCGAGACCGAACAGAAACCCTGGCTCGCGGTCGCGTCGTTCGCGAATCCGCACGACATCGCGACCTATCCGGCGCTGCCGCGCGGACTCGATCCGAACGCGCCGAAGCTCGGCCCGCTGACCGTGCCCGCGGCCGGCACGCTGTCGAATCCGCCGACCGCCGGCAGCTATCGCTCCGATCTGAATCCGCGCGGCTTTCCGCAGGACAACGCCGGCGTCGCACCGACCACGCGCGAAGACCTGCGCCGCAACAAGCCGGGCTGCCAGTACGACTACGCCTACAAGATGGGGCTCGCGCTCGCGAGCAAGACCGGCCTCGGCGCCGAACAGCAGGCCGGACTCGACCCGGTCACCGCAACCCTGATGAGCGGCATTCCATTCCAGCTGACCGCCGATCCCGACGATGCCGCGCTCAAATTCGTGCAGTACTACGCCTGGCTGCAGCATCTCGTCGACGGCCACATCCATCGCGTGCTCACGACGCTCGACGCCTGCGGCCTGCGCGAGGACACCATCGTCGTGTTCATGGCCGATCACGGCGAATACGGCGCGGCGCATTCCTACCTCATCGAAAAGTGGCATACGGCCTACCAGGAGGCCCTGCACGTGCCGGTGCTGGTGCAGTCGGCCCGGATCAATCCCCATCGCGACATGCGCCAGATCGACGCGCTGACGAGTCACGTCGACATCGTGCCGACGCTGCTCGGCCTCGCCGGCATCGGCGGACACGAAGTCGACCGCATCGCCGCCGAGCTGCGCACCACGCGCCCCGTGCCGCCGTTCGTCGGCGCGAACCTCGCGCCGCTGATCCGCGGCGAGACCGATACCGTCATCGAGCCCGACGGCACGCCGCGCGAAGGCGTGCTGTTCGCGACCGACGACGAAATCACGCAGCCGCTCGCCGATGCGGCCGATCCGCACCAGTGGCATTCCGAGCGCGAGTTCGCCGTGTTCCTGCAGGTCGTCGACGCCGTGCGCCACGGCAGCAGCAACGTGCCGCACAGCGGCCCCGTGCCCGACCTCGCGCCCGGTCCGGTGCGCCAGCCCAACCATGTGCGCTGCGTGCGCTCCGGCGACTGGAAGCTCGCGCGCTATTTTGATCCGTCCGGCGAACACGCCGACGAGTGGGAACTCTACGATCTCGCCGGTGACGGCTGCGAAACCACGAACCTGCTCGTCACCGACGCCGCGTTCCCGACGCCGATCGACAATCCGCCCGCCCCGCACGATGCCGGCGAGATCCGCCGCGTCGCCGAGCGGCTGCATCGGCTGCTGACGCGCTACGAGGCCGAGAAGCTCGCGTGGCCGGAGGAGCGGAAAGACGAAGCCGCGTAAAGCGCGGCGATCGTAGGGCGCAATGAGCGCAAGCGCATTGCGCCGTCCCGACGCGTACGACGCACCAACCAAAGCGCATTGCACGGTTTCGCTCGCGTAAAGGCGGCGCAATGCCCTTCGGTTATTGCGTCCTACGCGGTGTTTTCCACGCTCGTTCGCCCATCGCGGAACCAGCGTTCCGTCTGCGCGTCGGCGGGCACGAGGAATTCGACGCGCAGCCGTTCGACGCGCGTGTCGAGCGGCGCGTGCAGGCTCGCGATCACGACGAACAACGCGAGCCGCACGTCGTCGAAGCGATAGCGCAGCAGCACGACCGGCGCGGCTTGCGCGCCCGAATCGTTCTGCAGCAGCTCGCGCACTTCCGGATTCTCGGCAGACGCGCAACGAGCGCATCGAGTTCGGGCCGGCGCAGCTGAACGTGCTCGGCCATGTAGCGGCGCAGCAGGCAGGCCGCGGCTTCGCTCCAGTTTTCGAGCCGTTCGCGGCGCGCGCCGGGACGCAGCATCAGCTCGAACACGTTGTCGCGCGGAACCGCCGCGAGCGGTTCGCCGCGCACGGCCGACCAGAGCCGCGTCGCGCCGCGGTTGCCTTCCGTGATCCAGGCGCCGTCGCGCAACAGCAGTGCCGGAAACGGTTCGTGCGCGTCGAGAAACGCGCGCATCGCGCGTTCGACGAGTTCGACCTCGGCCGGCGAACGCACTTCGCCGTCGTATTCCGGCGCGAAACCGGCCGCCAGCAGCATCTGGTTCTGCCGCGCGACGTCCAGACCGAGCGCCGCGCTCAGCGCGAGCACGACGCCGCGTCCGGGCCGCGCGCGCCCGCTTTCGAGAAAGCTCAGGTGACGCTGCGAAATACCGGCGACGAGCGCGGTCTGCAACTGCGAGCGGCCGATGCGGCGGCGGTGCGCACGCAACACGGCCGGAAACGAATCGGCGACGAGCGGCTGATCGGTGTCCATGCAGAGCTTCGCGGAAACGACGAAGCGCCATGCTAGCGCGGCAAATCGCGCGCGCGCCGTCGCGGCGACACGCCTGCGCAGCGCTGCAACATCCGCAGATCGGCGGCGAGCGTCGCTGCGCCGTGGTGAACACCTGCGCATTTTCCAGTTATTGCGCATTGGCAGCGCCCACGCCGGCAGGCATGCGGCCGATTACCTGCTGGTAGTTGCCGCCGATCGGCGGCGACGCTGAGCTGCGGGCGCGGCCGATCCGTGCCGCTCACCGGGAACACGCCATGAAACCCCTGCTCGTCACCAGCTTCGCGCTCGTCGTTCTCTGCGCCGCCGGCAGCGCCTCCGCTTCGCACCCGCACTGCCGCGCGATACGCGGCGTCATCAACGACGTGCAGGTCACCGACGGTTGCGCGAGTCCGAACGGCTTCTGCGCCGCCGGCACCGTCGACGGCAATCGCAACTTCAGAGGCACGACCTACTTCGTGATGGACGGCGCCGTGCGCGGCCCGGCGACGGCACCCGGCACGCTCGCGACATCGGGCCTGCTGACCTATGCGTTCGACGACGGCACGCTCGTCGTGCGCGAAAGCGGCCTGTCGGGATTCGTGCAGGGCGATGACAGGTTCTTTACCGCCTTCCAGCAGGTGGAATCCGGCACCGGCCGCTACGCCGGCGCGACGGGACATTTCTACGTGCTCGGACAGGCGCTGCCCGATCGCTTCGAAGCCGAAATCGACGGCGAATTGTGCGTACGCAGGGCGCAATGACCGAAGGGCATTGCGCCGTCTCGACGCCTGCGACGCAGCAACCGAACGGCATCGCGCCCAATCGACGCACGCCGCGCGTTGGCCGGATCTTCGCCGCATCGAGGCGGCGCAATGCGCCTTGCTTGTTGCGAAGCGCACTGCGCCATTCCAACACCTGCGGCGCACCAGCCAACGACATCGCACCATGCCGACGCATGCCTCTCGCATGCATGGTTTCCTTCTCGCAAAGCGCAGGGAAGCGCCCCCGGCTATCACAGGAAAACCGCCGAACGACAAATATTTCCGCTGCCGTGAAGCAGCGCGGAAAATTTGATTCCCAATCGCAAATTTTTATTGCATGCAGCATTCCGCATTGGTATACAACGCAGGCTCCGGCAACGCCCGCATCGGGCGCACCCACATGATCGCCGCGGAAACGCGGCCACCTGGAGTCTCCGCACATGAGTCTCAACTGGCCCAATACGCTGTCGCTGTCCACGCTCGACAAGCTGCGCATCGAAAGCGCCGTCAATCAGTCCCTGCGCGATCGGCTGCTGAAGGATCCCGCCGCCGTGCTCGCGGAAAACGGCATCTCCGTGCCGGACGGCGTCACCGTCAAGACCGTCGCCGACACCGCCGACACCCACACGCTGACCCTGCCGCCGTTCGTCGGCACCGACCTGTCGAACAAGTCGCTCGGCTCCGCCACCGCCGCCGCCTCGACCTGGGAATGCACGACCTGCACGCCGACCTCGCCGATCTGCGCGGGCTCGCTCGCGTCGCTGACCTGCGTCGGCAACAAGTAAGCAACACCGCTCCTCGCTCCGCGCGCGTGTCGAACGGGTTCCTGCCGGAGCCCCGGACGCCTGCGCGCCGGAGCAGCCTTCGGCGGTGCGCGGATGCACGGGAGTGTCTGCGCGCCGCCGCTTTCCGACGACCGATTCCTCCGACGACCGACATCGAGGTGCGCACGTGACCGACCAAAGCGACTGCCGTCCCGTTGACGATGCCGACGAGCGCACCGAGGCCGCGGCGGAGCGCCCGACGATCACACCGCAACGTGCCGCACGACTGGCAACCGAACCGGTCATTCCCGAAATCGTCGCTCCGTGGATCGCCGCCGCGGCCGCGGCGCTCGACGCGCAGCTGGCTGCCGACGGCAACGTCATCCACGCCGCGCTGCGCGACGATTTCATCGGCGCGTATCGCCAGGCCGTCGCACGGCTGACCAATCTCGCGATCCTGCAGCGCTTCTCGAGCTTTCATCTCGTACTGAATCCGCTGTGGCGCCCGATCGACGCGACGCCCGGCGACGCGCCCGCGGACAGCCCGCGGCACGTGCTCGACGCCTACATCGCCTGGGAACGCGGCGAACGCCTGCTTGCCGCCGACGGTCCCTACCCCGAGCTCGCCCGCCTCGTCGCGACCGCGCAGCGCCAGTGGCTCGCGAACACGCGCGAGCTGCTGCAGCGCGCCGCAGCGCACGCCGATGCGATCGCCGCGCTCAGCGGCTGCGAGCCGGACGGGCTCGGCGCGCCGACTGGCGCGCGCTTCGGCATTTCCGATCCGCATCACGAAGGCCGCAGCGCCGCGATCCTCCACTACGGCGAACGCCGCGTCGTCTACAAGCCGCGCAATCTCCTCGGCGAACTCGCGTTCGACGCGCTGCTCGCGCGAGCGGCGGCCGAAGCGCTCGCATTGCCGCCGCGACCGCTGCATGCCTTCAGCGCCGGCGACTACGGCTTCATGGAATTCATCGACACGCGTGACGCCCGCGACGCCGAAGCGGTCACGCGCGCGTACCGGCGCTACGGCGCGCTCGCCGCGGTCGCGCATGCGCTCGGCACCTGCGACCTGCACCACGAGAACGTCATCGTCGACGGCGAGCATCCGCTCGTCGTCGATGCCGAGCCGCTGTTCCGTGCGCGCCTCGCGGTGTCGCCGCAGGGCGAGGCGCGGCTCGCGTTCGAGCGCAATCTGTCGCTGCAGGGACTCGACGTGCGCGAGTCGCTGCTCGAACTCGGCCTGCTGCCGCTGACCCTGCGCTCGCCGCTGCCGACCGACGACGGCGATCCGCGCGAGGAATTGCTGATCGGCGCGCTCTGCGCCTATGCCGAGCAACCGATGCGCGACCTCGTGCCGTGCGCGCGCGGTTCCGATCACGTGCAGATGCGCGCCGTGCAGGTGCAGGCCGACACGTTTCCGAACCTGCCGCGCCTGGCCGGCCGGCTCCAGTCGCCGCAGGCCCATCTCGACGCGATCGTCGACGGTTTTACGCGCACGCACGCGTGGCTCTGCGCGCGCCGCGAACGCTGCGGCGACGAACTCGCCGCGCTGCGCGACAGCCGCGTGCGCCTGCTCGCGCGGCCGACCATGGACTACACCGCGATCCTCGCGCGCTCGCTGAGTCCCGAGCGCCTGCAGTCGCGCGCCGCGCGCGACACCGGCATCCGCGCCGATCTCGCCTATACCGCGGCCGTGCGTTTCGACACCGTGCACGATCTGGCCGGCGTCGAGACCGAGAGCCTGTCGATCGGCGACGTGCCGCGGTTCGAGCTCGGCAGCGAAGAAACCGTCTGCACCGCGGCGCTGCTGAAATCGCCGCTCGCGAGCGCGACCGAGCGCTGGTCCGCGCTCGACGCGGAAGACTGCCGCCTGCAGAGCGCGTCGATCCGCGAGCGGCTGCAGCAGCGCGAACGGCCGCTGCTCGCCTGCCTGTCGCGCGCGACCGATGCACCGTCGCTGCTCGCACACGGCCTCGCCGTGGCCGGACTGCTCGCCGCGGCGGCATCGGACGACGCGGACGCGCCGCCCTGGACGTTCGCGAGCTACGCGCCGGGCTTCGGCGCGACCATGGTGCATGCCGACCGCGAATCGCTGTACGAAGGCGCGGCCGGCACGGCCGTGTTTCTCGCCGAAGCCGCGCGTGCCGGCGGCGATACGCACTGGCTCGCACTCGCACGCCGCGTGTTCGATCCGCTGCTGCGCGGCGAAACGCCGCAGAGCCTCAGGCGCAGCGGCGGCGTCGGCCGCGGCCTCGGCGGATTGATCTATGCGCTCGTGCGCGTCGCCGATGCCGGCGGCGGCGGCGACCTGCTCGCGCTCGCGCGCCGGCTCGCGCTCGCGCATGCATGCGACGTCGCCGCGGCCGACGGGCTCGACGAAGTGCTGTACGGACGCAGCGGCCTGCTGCTCGCTCTGCTCGCGCTGCGCACGCGCTGCGGCGATGCGCTGCTCGACGCCGTCGTCGACACGATCGCGCTGCAGCTCGTCGCACGCGCGCGCACCGACGGCGACGGCACGAGCTGGCCCGCGCCGCAGGGCCGCTTCATGCCGAACGTCAGCCACGGAACGGCGGGCATCGCGATGGCGCTCGCGCGCTGGGCGCGCGCGCGCGGCGCCTGCGAAGGCGCCGAACTCGCGCAATCGGCACTGCGCTACGACGACACGTTCTGGCTCGCCGCGGAACACGGCTGGCGCGATGCGCGCCTCGACGAAGACAGCAGCGAACAGCTGACGACCTGGGCCTGGTGCAACGGGCGCTCCGGCGCGCTGCTCGCGCGCCACGCGGTCGCGCAGGCGCTGGACTGCCCGTTCTGCGCCGGTCACGTGCAGGCGGCCTGTGCGGCCGCCGACGGCGACGTCGTCGCCGAGGTGTCGCCGGGCCTTTGCTGCGGCACGCCGGGCGCCGTCGACGCGCACGTTCATCAGCGGCTCGACAATCCGGCGGTCGATCTGCAGATGGATCGGGCGCGCCTGCAGCAGGTCGGCCTGACCGCTTTCAACGTC